>CAXFTV010000642.1:0-5107 GCA_964005845.1 uncultured bacterium | reverse complement strand
TGGTCGAAGATGCTGTACTGGATCATGATGGTGTCAAAGATGCCGGTTGGACAGGCCAGGGCAGCCATGTCTTGAGCGGGGTCGTTGCCCGGGCTCTCCGTCGTGCCGAGAAAGCGGATCTTGCCCTGTTCCCGCAAGCGGATCATGGCCGGAACCAGGTCCTCGAGCAACAGCGGCAGGGCCGGCGCACGCGCTCCGTGTAATTGCAGCAGGTCGATAGCCTCTGTGCGCAGGTCGCGCAGACTCCTTTCGACGGATTGGTATACATGGGCTGGATCGGTCAGTGGCCGGGCATGCGGATCTTTGTCGTGGACGTTGGGATAACACCAGATTTTGGTGGCCAGGTAGACTTGATCGCCAATGCTGCTCAGAGCTGCGCCCAGGGCTGCTTCGGTGCCGTAACCGGGAGCGGTGTCGATGAGGTTGATGCCCAGATCTACCGCCTGTTTGACCAGGCGTTCGACCAGGGCGTCGCCGCCGTGGGACAGGCCCAGCCTGGAGGGGCCACCCGAGCCCAGGGCGACCCGCGACACCCGCAGACCGGTGCGCCCAAGAGTTCTGTAGCTCATGTCGGGAATTTGTCCCATTGCAAGTTTTCTCCCGCACCAGAGCATAGGTGTTTTGCCGCTGCTGAGCAAGTCGATTGACAGTGATCTGCAGGCCATGTATTATCACTGTTGGGGTTGAAAAAATGGCTGAAGGGAGTGTTGAGCGCGGGGCTTTCGGGCACTGTGGGAGATTTCTCTCGCAATCCTAAGGCGGCGACTTCTCGCAAACCACCGGGGTTGTCTCTCGCCGGTTCCTTTTCGCCAAGAAACGGCCGCCGCCAAATTTTCTGTCCGGCCCTGAAAAGGCGTACAATTGCAGTCGATTTGATAAGTGAGTTCGGGGCGTGCTTTATGCGCATTCAATTGCGCCGGGCAAAACCTGATAAAAAAGGAGCGGAATGTGAAAACTTATCGCGCCGCGGTAATTGGTTGCAGCCGCATGGGCGGATTTATCGATAACGAGGTAAGGGCCGGAGAAAACATCGTATTGCCCTATTCGCATGCGGCGGGGTACCTAGCCTGTGAGCGCACAGATCTGGTAGCGTGTGCGGATCTGCGGGAGGATGTCATGGCGGAGTTCGGCAAGGCCCACCAGGTACCCAAAGAGGGCCAGTACACCGATTACCGCGAGATGCTTGCGCGCGAAGAGCCCGATATCGTCAGCGTCGCGACGCAGCCGGAACCGCGGGCCGAGATTGTCGTCTACGCCGTCGAGCACGGCGCCCGGGCAATTTATGCCGAAAAGGCCATGGCTGCCTCTATGGAGGAGGCCGATGCCATGGTCGCGGCGGTGGAAAAAAATGGCGCGGTGCTCAACCTGGGCACCAACCGCCGCTGGGATCCGGGTTACGACAAAATGAAGGAGATTATCGACAGCGGCGAGTTGGGGGCCTTAGAAACCCTGATTATTTACGATAATTCCCGTCTCTTCAATGGCTCCAGCCACACCCTGGATTTGATTTTGCGTCTAAACGACGATGTGCCAGCCACCTGGGTCCAGGGACATTTGCCCGAGGGTGACGAGATTTTCGCAGGAGATGTGCTGCGCCAGGATCCCCTGGCCGAGGGCATCATCCAGTTCGCCAACGGCGTCAAAGGTTACGCCCTGCTGACGGCGCGCCGCAGCGAATTCGAGGCCGTGTGCACGAAGGGAACGCTGACGGCATGCAACAATGGGCAGGGTTGGCGAGTCCGCCGTTTCGGTACAGCTGAATACAGCGGTTCACCGATGCCTGAATACGAGCGCGCCAGTTCCACCCTGCGGTTGGTGGAGGATTTGGTTCATGCCCTGGACACGGGAGAGCCGCCCCGTGGTGGAGTGCGGGTGGCCCGGGCAAATAACGAACTCATTTTTGCTTTTATTGAATCCCATCGCCGCGGAGGGGCTCGGGTGGAGTTGCCGCTGTCGGGTTCCAGGGTGCGGCTGCAGCGCCAGCACACCCCTCGTCAACCCCGCTATGCTTCCTGATAAGCCGTCTAAAAACTCCAATCTGGGCTTCGCGGGGCCGCAGAGCGAGCTTTTGAGCAGGGTCGATCAGTTCATCTCGGCTAGCAACTCGGCCCAGTTCTGGCGCTCTTGCGCCGGTTCCACCAGGTGACGCCGGGCGCTGCATCGTTGCTGCAGGCTCTCGTAGAAGGCGCCGTCGCTTTCGGCGCGGGACAGCAGTGCGGCCAGCGTGCGGGTAGCACCAACGGGAAAGTATCCCGGATAATCGGCACCCAGAAGACCAATCGAACCCGATATGTGCGAGGAAAGAACCGGCACCGAGCAAGCCAGGGCCTCCGATACTACATTGGCACCGCCTTCCATTTTTGAACTGAGTACCAGCAGGCGGCAGCGCGCCAGCAGCCGCAGCGCCTGCCAGCGCGCCAAGCCACCCAACCAGTGGTAGCGCGGCCTGGTGCGACTTTCCCGGCGGGCACGCCTGGCCATTGCGGGGCTGAGGGCGGCACCGGCGTGCAGCACCTGGATGCGCGAAGAGGAGGGTAAATAGGAGGTGGCAAGGGCTGTGCGGAAGGGGTCTTTGACCGCCCGCAAATGGCCCATGATACAGACCTCGAAGTGTTTTTTTCGCGGCGGGAATGCGCCCGGGGGGGGCGTGACCGACTGGTAGATTGTGCGGGCTTTGTGGCGCAGGCGTGGCGGTAGTTCGTTCATGCCATGGGGTTGCAGTATGATATAGCGCTCGGCCAGTTCCAAAGCCAGTTGTGCCTGCGGATCGGTGTGAATATCGCCATAGAGATCGGTTCCGGTCAGAGCCAGGATCAGGGGCCGGTCGGGATGGCGCTGCCGAAAGCGCTGCAGCGATGCGAAACTGCGGCGCGCGTGCAGTGCCACCAGTAAATCGCAGGATTGCCGCTTGTATTCTTGGGCCACTGCGGTGTAGTGGCCCAATTGCTGCAAGATGCGGGACCAGCGCAGGGCAGTTATCCGATTGCCATTGCGGGCGCGCGGCGGCGCCGGGGTGACGAGGAGGATTCTCATTGGTTCAGGGCACAGGTGCGGAATCCGGCCCATACATCGCGCCGCTCCGGGGTGAAAAAATTGCGGTAGTTAGTGCGGATCAAATGGGAACGGGTCGCCCAACTGCCGCCGCGCAGAACTTTGCGGCTTTCGAACCAGGGTGCCGAATACTCTTTGTAGGGATCGATCTCAAAGCCGGGAAAGGGGCCGAAAGTTGTAGCGGTCCATTCCCAGACATTGCCAATCATCTGGCGGCACCCAAAGGCACTGTCCCCGGCAGGGTAAGACGCCACATCGGCACAGCCCATGCCCTGCCAGTCCAGGTGGGCGTGCTGGGGAGAAGGGGGCGCATCGCCCCAGGGGAAGCGTCGCTTTTTGGCGCCGATGCCGCTGCCCTCCGGTTCGGCGGCCGCTGCCATCTCCCACTCGGCCTCGCCGGGCAGGCGGCGCCCGGCCCAGTTGCAGTAGGCCCGGGCTTCGTACCAGTTCACGTGAATCACCGGATGATCGGGTTCGAGCTCGACCCACTGGTCGAAGTGGCGGCGCAGCCAGCCGTCCTCGGTGCGCTGCCAGTACACTGGATGCGTTGCCCGGGTCTGCTGGCGCCACTGCCAGCCTTCGGGGTCCCAGAATTCCCGCCGGCTATACCCCTCATCATCTGCAAATTCGGCAAATTCGGACTGGGTCACCGGTGCACGGGCGATTGCAAAGGGGGAGACTTCCACCGGGTGGGCCCATTTTTCATTGTCGAAGACAAAGGGTTCATCCCTGGCGGAGCCGAGCATAAAAGTGCCACCCGGAATAGAGACATCGCCCGGCAGAGGGCCACTGGTGACTGGCGCAGGGACTGCGGCGGCGACAAGCGAGAGCTGTGGCGCCGGGTATTCAAGGGTTTGGCGGCTGTAGGTGAGGGCCTCGGTGTGCATGTCCTCGTGCAGCACAGAGTAGAATATGTGATAGGCCTCCAGCGGTGGGAGCGGATTCTGCTGCAGGCGTTGCAGCACCCGATCCCGCACTTCGCGGAGGTAGGACAAGGTCTCCTGGAGGGTGGGCAAGGGCAGGGACCAGCGGATGTCGTGGGCGATGGCTATCGAATCGTAAAGGGCATCTTCGTCCGGGCGCACCGGCTGCTGGCCGGCGGCGTGGCGCAGGGCCCAGAAGGATTGAAACCAGGCGTGATGGCCGATTTCCCACAGCGGCGGATTGACGATTTCGAAGACTGGGCCCATGAGTTGTTCAGCGCTAAAATCGGCGACGAGTTCAAAGGTTCTCTGACGGGTATCCTGTACCAATCCGGCGAGTTGTGTGGCCCTCATGCGACGCTCCTGTGCTGAAAAATAGGATGGTGGTTTTTGGGAATGTCCATATTTGAGTCGTGCGCCCGGGGTGAATTTTGTTGCGGTTTCCACAAGCGGGGAGAAGTTTCATTCGCCTGGTGAAAAAACGGTGGATATTTTCACGCGCCTGGCGGTTTCCCCCGTTGCCGATTAGTGAGTATAGGGGTTTTGGCATGGATCGACAAGATGCACCCAGCAGGTTGCGCCAAGCGAGGAAATCTATCTAATTATAATTATGTTTTAACCTTTGTACAGCTAAAAGACACGAGGAGAACAGTCATGGCCCTGAGCATATTTGGGCGCGAAAAAACGCTGACCAGTCTGGCCAAAACCTGCGGCTGAGCAGCGAAAGTCAGTCCGGTCGGACTGGGAGAACTACTGGCGACACTGCCGCAGAATCAAGATCCGAATCTGCTGGTTGGTTTCGATACCAGCGACGATGCCGGCATCTATCAGTTGAATGATGAGACCGCTCTGGTCGTCACCGCCGATTTTATCACCCCTCCCGTAGACGATCCGTATCTGTTCGGACAAATCGGGGCCGCCAATTCATTGAGTGACGTCTACGCTATGGGCGGTCGCCCACTCACCTGCCTGAATCTGGTGGGCTTCCCCTCCAGCGAACTGGGAGCCGAGGTATTGCACGGCATCGTCGAGGGGGCGCTGAGCAAAATCACCGAAGCCGGGGCAGTTTTGGCGGGCGGTCACACCACCGACGATGAAGAGCCCAAATTCGGCCTTTCAGTCACCGGTGTTGT
>CAXFTV010000641.1:0-3367 GCA_964005845.1 uncultured bacterium | reverse complement strand
TCTGTGGATCGACGCCGCTCTCCTCCAGTTTTCGGGCGATGTCCCCGCTTACGGCAATGATGGCGTCCATCCACTTATAGGTAAGGCGGTTGAGCCAGCCCAAAAAACCATTTCCCAGCAGGTGAATATCACTGCCGCGCACACTGAGAACCAGCGGCCGGCGGTGCAGCCGGGTGGCCCAATAAGCCACGAATCCGGAAATGGTCCAATGGCAGTGCACCAGCTGGCATTGGCGGCTGGCCCCCAGGGCGCGCCAGCAGAAACCGAGCAGAAAAAAGGGGACCAAGAGCCGGGCGCCCCAGCTTTGCCGGATATTGGTGGGAATCCCCCCCCCATAGGCCAGCGCCTGCCAGCCATCCGGCCACATATAGCGGAAGCGCTCGATAGCCACCCCTTCCAGGTCTTCCCTTCTGGGCACTCCCTGGGCATGCGGCGCCACAATCTCGAGCTCGACGCCCTGAGCCTGCAAACTTTGGCTCAGTTCAAGAATAAAACTGCCGAAAAGGTCGCCCTTGAAACGCGGGAAACCCGTCGTCAGCACGCAGACCTTCATACCGCAGTCACTCACTCGCTTTCCTGCATGTCGTAGAGCATGGCAAAGAGCTGGAACTGAATCCCCATGATAATCATCAGGGCACAGACTACCGAGCGCGGCCCACTGACCCCCTCACCGCTCCACTGCAGGTAGACCAGGTAACCGCCATAGAGTACTCCCAGGGGAAAGAGGATGAGGCCAAAGAGGTAGAACAAAAGCAGCGGATGAAAATCGCGCACCAGATAGCGGGCGAACAAACGCCAGAAAAACCCCCGCACCAGCATCGGCGCAACTCGCAGGGCATAGGGCAGGCCCTTGATCTGGGACTGGCGTTCGCCGGCCAGATAAATCGCCCGCCGCGGCACGTCTTTGACCTTGAGCCCATAGGCATTCAAGCGCACCAGAAAGTCCATTGGATAACCGTAACCCTTCCAGGCCTTGTCCCAGTTCACCAGGTCGATGGCCCGCCGGCTAATGGCGGTATAGCCGTCGACGACGTCGAAAATCTTGTAAAAGCCGGACGCCATCTTGGTCATTATGGATATCAGGGCATTGCCGAACATCCGCGTCCAGGGCATGTCCTCGAGACCCTCGTCGGCCATCATGAAGCGGTTGCCCTTGGTGTAGTCCACCTGCTCGTCGACGAGCGGGTCGAGCAGGTATTCGACCTGTTCAAAGGGCATCTGGTTATCCCCGCCAACGACCACCGTGATATCGTAGCCGTCCTGGCTGGAGCGCAGATACCCGCTTATGATCGCCTGACCGACGCCTTTGTTGCCGTCGTGGACCAGCATTTCAATGCGCGGATCGGCGGCGCTGTATTTTTTGATCTGCGCCTGGGTCCCATCCGTACTGCCATCGTCGATAACATAGATCCGATCGATGGTTTCGGGTACGGACTCTAGGGTCGGGCCGATGAGGCGCTCCTCGTTGCGGGCGGGAATGACAAGGGCAATTTTTTTACCTCTGTACACAGCAAACTCTCTTCGGTTATTCGTTAGCAGCAAAACCTTCTAAGCTACGGGCGCACACCACAACCCCGCGTCCCCAGGACCAGCGGCCGAATAGTTCGTCGAAGCGCAACAGACCGGCCACCAGTTTCACCAGCTGCGGATTGCCGGCGGCGCGGGTGTCGAGACGCCCCTCCCGCTGCTCTAACCCTTGCCCGGAAGTTCGCCTCAAATAAGGGGCAAAAAGCAAGCGGTGATAGAGCCTTCCGAAGGGGAATCCCCAACTGCACATCCGCTCGATTGCAAAGCCCTGGACGGTGAACAGGTCGGCCAGATCTTCGCGGGTGTAGCGCTTCACATGACCCGCCCATTCATCGCTGTGATCCCAGAGTGCCGGATTCAAAGGCACGCTGATGACACAGGCCCCGCCCGGCTTGAGGACGCGATGAAATTCCTTTAGCGCCGCCACATCCCCCCCCTCTGCGGGGCTGAGGTGCTCCAGCACTTCGCCGCAAACGAGCCCGTCGAAACTGGCGGCGGGAAAATCCAGATCGGTGACCGATCCCTGGCGCACCGCCAGCTGTTCTTCGCAACCGAGGCGAGCGGCTTTGGAGCGGATAAAATCGACGAACTCGGCGGCAAATTCTACGCCTTCGACCTGGTAACCCAGACGGCACAGATCAAAGGCCAGACTACCACTGCCACATCCGGCATCAAGCACCCGCCCGGAGGCCAACATGCCGCCGAAAAGGCGCAACAGCAGGCCTTCGCGGAACAAGTGAACCGGTCCGCGAATTTCGCTCTCGCCCCACTGCGTCGGTTCTATGGCCGCGGTTTCAGGCGCCAAAGCGCGCCTCCATCGTGTGCAGCAATGCCCGCCCAATGGCCCGGGGCGAACCAAACTCCTGAAAACGGGCGTAACCCCGAGCGGCCAGCTTTTCCAGCAGCTGCGGATCTTGCTGCAAACTCCGGATCGAACCGGCCAATTCGGCGCCGTTACCGGGTGCACATAGCAAAGCCGATTTGCCGTGCTCGAGCAATTCCCGCGCCGCTGGCGAGTCCCGCGTAATTACGGGCTTGCGCAGGGCCAGCGCATCGAAAACCTTATAGGGGATGACCCGGGCGGCTTTGGTCGTAACCCCGAAAATCCCCAAACACACATCGGCGGCTCGAATCTGTTCCACCAGCGCAGCACTGCTCATCCACTCGTCGATAAAACGCACGTGGTTCAATCCCTTCTGAGCGGCGACACTGCGCATCTGTGGATAGAGCTGTCCATTGCCAATCAAGGTGAACTCCACCCCCGTGTCGGGACGCAAAATTTCCGCCGCATCGAGGATGGACTCGATGCCGTGCAGGGGCACGTAGGTGCCAAAAAAAAGTACTCGCAAGACACCCGAATGGCCCCGATCAGATACAGCAGGATGAAATAGTTCGTCGTCCTCCCCCACGAAACTGCGGCGAAATTTTTCTCTGGGCAAAGCAAAGAGCGCGGCAAAATAGTCGATCTGCTCTCGGGTGTCTACCAGCACGATATCGGCGCAGGAAAAGGCCAGGCGGTCGATCTTCTTCAGACATGCCGCCTGCCACGAAGCCGCAGCCAGCTGCTGCCGGTCCACCACGATGGTATCGTAGAGCGAAATAAAGGCCACCAGAATCAGCGGCCGGCGGCGCCAGAAATTCAGCAGGCGCGCCAGCACTATATCGAGGTAGCCGGCGTAGCCCACGATGATGTACTGGCATTTTCTGGAACACGAGAAACGCCGCAACAGACGCAGGTAAAGTCGCAGGGCCCGCCATCCCAGTTTCAAATAGGTGCCCGGTTTTTTGCGCCCGAAGGCCTGGTGCAGAAAACCCTCCCACAATTCTTCGCGGCACTCTT
>CAXFTV010000640.1:0-8122 GCA_964005845.1 uncultured bacterium | reverse complement strand
GGTTTTTTTGTGCCGCCGCCGCACAGCCTGCTCTACCAGGGATGGGGGGGGGAGCTCTTTGCCCGCTTTACGGGGGGCAATGGCATGGAGGCCACGGTTTTCACCGGTTATACCGTCCTGGCCCTGGTGCTCTGGGGCGTCTGGAAGTTGCGCGCCGCACAGGAGGTGCGGCTGTGGGCCTGGATAACCCTGATTTTTGCAGTTCTGGCACTGGGCCCCTTATTGCACATAGGGGGCGATTTCGTCTTTGGAGTCGGTTCGCTGCGCTTTGCTTTCCCCCTGCCCTATATCGGGGTGCACTACCTGCCTCTGATCAAAGGGGTCCGGGTAGCGGCCCGTTTCGACATTATGGTCTGTCTTGGTCTGGCCGTGCTGAGTGCCTACGCGCTGAATTTTATGCTGCAGTCGAGGGTGCGGAGCTGGCCGCTGACGGTGGGGTTGGCCGCGCTGATTTCACTTGAATATTTCAGGCTGCCCTACCCGACTGCAGCGGTCGAGATTCCCTCCATTTACCGCCAAATTGCCCGGGACCAGCGCGATGTGGCGGTGCTGGAGATACCTCTGTGCTGGCGCACGGGTTGGGGCAGCACGGGGCGCCATTTCGATGTGCAGCAGCTCTTCCAGGTCGTCCATGGCAAGCGCCTGATCGGGGGATTCGCCTCCCGGGTGCCGCAGCGTCGGCTGGAGGAGATGGAGGCGCTGCCGCTGGCCGGGTCTCTGCTGGCCCTACAGGAAGGGGTAGAGGCTCCGGTGTCGCCGACCGTACAGCGCCGGGAGCATATTCGCGCCCAGCTGGCCGAACTTCTGGACCACTTGCCCAATTTCGTCGCCCAGTACGCGAAACGGGATGCTTCGGTGCGAAATTTTCTGCATCCGGCGCCGGCAGGGCCTCTGGAAGTGCCCCTGGCAAGTGCGGCGGGGAAAGATTTAGAGCAGCTGCTGAATCTCGTAGAGCAGACCCGGCTGGGCTACGTGATCGTGCACCCTCCCTACAGCGGCCACGCCCCGCTTGTGAACTACCTGGAGGGATTTGCACCGCTGGCGAAATTCTACGACCGCGATGGGGTCGTGGGGTTTCGCGTTGTCCGGGCTGTGCCGCCGTCTTCTGAGCATGGCGGGTAAAACTCCGGCGGGGGAGTTTTTTCCAGGGGGAGCAATTTTTTCTCTATATATTGCTCCCCCCGCCGCCCTAGATAGGCTTTATTAAAGTAGAAGGTCTCTGTGGCATATTTGTTGCTAGGACGGGATAGGTATATCTTTTTTCCTCGCCCGGCTATGAAGGGGAGCCCCCGTGAGACCGAGCAACCAGAAAAATGCCCGTTTATTCGCGTGGATCCAGGAAAATCTGGACCAGTTCCAACAGGTGGACATCGTCGATGAACCCACGGTGGATACGCCAAAAGTCCGTCTCGTGGTGCCGGCACATACTCGGGATATGGTCGACGCAGAGACCCAGCAGTGTGTCGAGGGCGCTGTCGGAATCGAGTACGATGCCATGGTAGATAGCAGGGATGAAGCCGCACAGTACCGGCCCAAGCTCTATATTGTGATCCCGGCGCTCAACGAAGAGGCCATCATCGGCGATACTCTGAAAAGTATCGAAGCCGCGGTCGAATGCGAATACGAGATCATCGTGGTAAACGATCACTCGACCGATGGCACGGCGGCAGTAGTGCGCGATTTTGCCCGGGAGCACGGCAATGCGAGACTGGTCGACAACGAGGGGCGCAACGGTTTTAGCAATGCGTTGCAGGTCGGTTATGCCGCGGCCGGCGATGGCGTCATCGTGACCATGATGGCGGATTTGTGCGACGATCCGAGCACCATACCCCTGATGTACGAGAAGATCCTGGAAGGTTACGATGTGGTCTGCGGGTCGCGCTATATGCAGGAGGGCGGCAAGGAAGGCGAGGACAGCCAGGTCAAGGGCTTGCTGTCGCGCTTCGTCGGACTTTCGCTGCGTCGCCTGGTAAAGGTGCCCACCCACGATGCGACCAATGCCTTCAAGATGTACCGCAGTGAAGTGATCAAGTCGATTACCATTGAAGAAGCCGGTTTTGCCTGTTCGATGGAGATCACCGTAAAAGCATTCCTCAAGGGCTGCCGCATCGCCGAGGTGCCCACTACCTGGCGCGGCCGCACGGCTGGAAAGTCCAAATTCAGTATGATCAAGGGGGGCAAAGACTATTTGCGCTGGTACATCTGGGCGGTGCTGCTGCGCAAACACACCTTCTAGTCTGGTTTTTGTGCTACCACGATCAGCGATAGGCCGGGCAGAGGCAGAAATTTGTCGATGCGCCGCAGCAACCAGATGAAGCTATCGAAGATTTTCAACTGCAGCTTGCCGAAATTGCGGCGGCGAAATACGCGGCTGTTGAAAAACCACATGAGCGCACCTATCCGGTTAAAAGAAAATACCTCTTTCACCTCAAAACCGGCGCCCCGGCACTTGTCGATCAGTTCCTGGCGCGAATAGCGCCGGTGGTATTTCAGGATTCGGTCCAGCGAGCCATAGAGCCACTGTCCCTGCGACACCAGGAGGATGGCAGATCCGCCCGGGACCAGTGTTTCGTATATGTTTTCGAGACCCTTTTCGTCCTCGGGAATGTGCTCCAGGACATCCAGGCAGATCGCGGTGTCGAAACGCGCCCGCAGCGCCGTGAAATCTGCCGCGTTGTCGAGAGCGATTTTTCTCACATCCATCCAGCTGTAATTTCCAAAGCGGCTTTGCAAATAGTCCAGATGGAGTGGATCAGTGTCACTGGCCGTATAGGACTGACGGGGTAATAATTTCAGCGTTATATTGCCGAGTCGGGCGCCTATTTCCAGCACTCTTTTGCCCACCCGGGGCGCCAGCGTATCGGCCAGCCAGGTATTGAGGCGGTGGGTCTGGGAGAGGCGGTATAAAACGGCATGGCCATAGGGCGTATCGTAGATATCGTCTACGAGTCTGTAGTAGACGATGGCCCAGAGTGCTCGGAAGCCATCTCGCCAGGTGATTTTCTTGCCCTCTTCGTAGCTGCGCGCCCTGTAGGAGATCGGCACTTCGTAGATGCGGCAGCCGCGCTTGGCGAATTTGGCGGTCAGTTCGGGTTCCAGATCAAAGTGATTGCTGCGGATTGGAATGGATTTCAAAATGCTGGTCCTGGTGGCTTTGTAGCCGGTTTCCATGTCCGTGAGATTGAGATCCGTAAACGCGTTTGAAAAAGTAGTGAGGGTCCGGTTCATCAAGGTGTGCCAGAAATAGAGGACTCGGCGGCGGTCGCTGGGCAGATAGCGCGAGCCGAAAACGACATCGGCATCGCCGTCCAGAATGGGCTGTATCAGTTTCCGGTACTCGGCCGGATCGTACTCCAGATCGGCGTCCTGAATGATGCAAATATCGCCGCTGGCATGCTGAATGGCCGTGCGAATAGCCGCTCCTTTTCCCTGGTTGCGCTCGTGTTTGTAGAGGCAGATGAGATCCGGGTGTGCCGCGGCAAGGCGCGCCAGAATAGTCGGGGTGTCGTCCGCTGAACAATCGTCTACGATAATCAACTCGCGCGCTATAGCCGGGGGCAGTGATGTATCCAGGACCTTGTTGACGAGCTGCTCTACAAAGTACTGCTCATTGTACACAGGTATGAGAATACTTAGTTTGCCGGCTGCTTCGCTCGCCGCCTGCTCTTGCTGATTCATAAGTGCTTTGTCCCTAGTATGGGCATGTTTGCTTAGCCTTTTACAATATAATAACATGAAGCAAATCCAAGGCCTGTAAAATGGCCATAGGATCTTCTAACTCTTGTGCTTGACTCAATATTCGGTATTGCTTACATTAAGCACGCTGCAAGCGTGTATGCATTACAGAACTCATTGAATATAAACAAGATGTATTTATTCTGTTGACTCCAAATTCGCCGCGTTTTCCGTGCTAAAGCTGGTCTTATTGCCGTTTTTTCTGGGCTCTGTGTGCTGCTCGCCCGAATTGCAGGAAGAAGTCGCACAAGTGCCCAAAGAGCAGGTGGGGGCGGTGTCCGCCTGGATACCGGCGGATGGGGACATCAGCTGGAAAAACTGGGAGATGGATGCTTTCCGGGAGGCCAGAGAGCGGGACTGTCCAGTTTTGCTGTACCAGGCGGCACCCGGCTGTGAAGGTGTTTTTGCCACCGGCCGGCCGGCAGTGCGCACATTGCTGGAAGAGCACTTCGTGGCCATCCGGGTCGACCCTTTTCGGCGTCCGGATATTGCCCGGCGTTATGCAGCTGGTGGGTGGCCGTCCGTGGCCGTACTTCTGCCCGATGGCCGCGCTTTTACCATGGCGGTGGATCTGGCACCCGAAAATGTGGAATTATTCTTGTGGCGCATGCTGACGAATTACGAGAAGCAGCGGGCGGCCATTGAGCGCACACTTCGGCAAGCTGAAAAAGAACGGCTGGCCGCCGCGATGTTCGAAGTGGAAGTCGACCGGGTCTATCGAGCGATTGCAGAGGATTTCGATCCCTTACACGGCGGTTTTGGAAGGCATTTCAAGTTTCCCGAATCCACGGTTTTGCGCTTTTTACTGGAGTACTATGAGCAGAGCGGTGACGAGGGCGCTCTGAAAATGGTCACGCGGAGTCTGGAAGCACTCCTGCACAGTCCCATGCACGATCGCAAAGAAGGGGGCTTCCACGCCTTTTCCCATAGCTCGGACTGGCGCACTCCGGCACTGGAAAAAGACGCTCTGGACCAGGCTGGTCTGATGCTGGTGCTGCTGCAGGCTGCAGGGCATGGTCGCGGCGACGAGTATGCGGTTGCCGCCGAGGGCCTCGTCGGCTACATTGCGACGCAGCTCTTTGACGAGCAGAGGGGCAGTTTCAGCGGCCGCCAGGTGGCCGTGCAGTCTGCCGCGGCGGCCCCGGTCTGGTGGACCGACCCGGTGGCATACGCGGATCGCAACGCCTTGTTAGTCAGTGCCTGCGTGGCCGCGGCCGTCCACCTTCAAGATGAGCGCGCCGAGCGCATGGCGCGGGCGGGTGGGGATTTTCTACTGCGTCACTGCGTCGATGCGGCAGGGGGAGTTTATCACGTCTGCGCCGGTGGCGTGCGAGAGGTTTCCGGTCTGCTGGAAGATCAGGCGCTGGTAGGCGCGGCTTTGCTGGATCTGTACGAACTGAGCGGCGAACAGAGGTTCAGAGAATGGGCTCTGAAGGCGGTAAAATTTATGGAGGAGCACACCTTCGATACCGCTCAGGGGGCTTTTTTCGACCGTTCCGAGAGGGCTGAAATAGAGGTCCAGCCGCACCGTCGCTGGTGGCCCTATAAAGATGGCTTACTGCCGGCTGGCAACGCGCTGGCAGCGGAAATCTACGTGCGCTTGGGCGCCTTGGATCGGGCCCTCGCCCTGCTGGCGGGAAAGCGTCTCGGACGGGCTCCGGGACGGCCGCACAGTACCCTCGCACGGACCGTTTTATTGTGTGAAAAGATGAGAGACCAGTCCCTATGAGAATACTGGTTACTGGAGCGCGCGGTCTGGTCGGGCGCGCGCTATTGCGCCAGCAGGGTCCGGAACTGGTGGGCTGCGGACGCGGCAGCGGACCGGTCGAGGAGCGCCCCTATCACCAGATCGATCTGCTGGACCGCCGCGCCTTGCGGCAACTGCTCGCCGCAGTGCGGCCCGACTGGGTGATGCACACGGCGGCTCTGACCAATGTGGACCAGTGCGAAACAGAGCGAGAAAGGGCCCGGCAGGTAAATCTTGATGCCGTCGCCCAACTGGTTGAAATCTGTGCTTCGGTTGGGGCCGGTCTGGTGCATTTTTCGACAGACTATGTATTCGATGGCCGCAGTGGCCCTTACGGTGAAGCGGACCAGCCCAATCCGCTCTCTCACTACGGCAAGCTCAAGCTCGAGAGCGAGCGCGTGGTGCTGGACAGCGACATCAAGGGCCTGGTAGTGCGAACGTTGTGGCTCTACGGTTATATTGCCGGGGCGCGGCCCAATCTGGTCACCTGGCCTCTGGATGTCCTGGCGCAGCGGCAAACCATAAAAATCGTCGACGACCAGTGGGGCAATCCCACTTATGTCCACGATCTGGCACGGGGGGTGCTGGAATTGTGTCGGCGGGATTGTTGCGGCCTTTTGCACATGGGTGGGGCGACGTACATGAGTCGCTATGAGCTAGTTTTGCAGCTGGCGCATTTTTTTGGCCTGCGCGAGGATCTGGTCGAGCCAATTTCCACCGCCGCGACGGCACAAGCGGCGCCGCGGCCCCTGCGCTCGGGTTTGCAGGTCGATGCATGCAGTGCCCAATTGGGCCGGGCGCCTCTGGACTTTAAAGAAGGACTGGAGCGGATGGTCCGGGAGGACGATTTTTGCCGCGATTTTCCGCACCTTTCATAGTTGGGATGACCGTTCTTCATGGCAGACTCGACCTTGCAGGTTTCTCTGATTACGCCGACCTATAACGAACGCGAAAACCTCGCTCCGCTGGTGGCGGAAATTTTCCAAGTCATCGACCGGGAACCCGATATAGACCTGGAACTGATCGTCGTGGACGACAATTCCCCGGACGGCACCTGGGAAGTGGCCGAAACGCTAAAAAAGAAGTACCCCATCCAGGTCATACGGCGCGCTGGCAAGCTGGGTCTGGGATCGGCGGTGATGGAGGGTTTTCGCCTGGCACAGCGGCCTTATCTGGGGGTAATGGATGCGGATATGAGTCACAATCCAAACGTCCTGCCCCAACTCATCAAGGGGTTGAGAGACTACGATCTCACCATTGGCAGCCGATTCGGGGAGTCCAGCCTGGTTGAGCGGTGGGCCTGGCATCGCAAATTGATCTCGCGGGTGGGAGTGGGTGCCGCCCGCCTGCTGACGGGGGTAGAGGATCCCCTCGCCGGCTATTTCTTTTTGCATCGTTCGGTCCTGGGCGATCTGCGCCTGACTTCCGCCGGCTACAAGATCCTGCTGGAGATTCTCATAAAAGGGCATTATAGAAACCACCTCTCGCTGCCCATAGTCTTTCGCAACCGCCAGTTCAGCAGCAGCAAGCTCAACTGGCATGAATATTTCCTTTTCACCAAGCAACTTCTCTACTTTGGCTTTTTAAAATTGATCGGCCGGGGAGGGGTCAAGAGGTGAGGGCGCGTATCGGCAGCCTGCACCAGATTGCAATCCTATGGATCTAAGCGTCGTCCTGCTCAGCTACAATACCAGAGACTTACTTGAACAGGCCTTGCACACGGTAGTGGAAGCGGCTGCAGGGCTGGAGGTCGAGATCTTTGTAGTGGACAATGCCTCGCACGACGGCAGCGCCGATATGGTGGCCGCGAGCTTTCCGCAGGTGAAGCTGATCCGCAATAGGGAAAATATAGGTTTTTCCGCAGGTAATAATATCGCCTTCGAGCAGGTCCGGGGACGCCACGTGCTGGTGCTGAACTCGGATACCATCGTGCGGCGGGATACCCTCCGTTGTCTGGTGCAATTTCTCGACGAACATCCGGAGGTCGGTGCCGTGGGCTGCAAGATTCTCAATCCGGACGGCACCTTACAACCGGATTGTATGCGCGGTTTTCCAACTCCTATGGCGGCTTTTTGCAAAGTCTCCGGTCTCAGCCGGCTCTTCCCCCGAAGTCCGCGTTTTGCCCGTTACAATATGACTTACCTGGATGCGGAAAAAAGACACGAGGTCGAGGTCCTCTCCGGTTCGTGCATGATGGTGCGGAAGGAGACCATGGATCAAGTGGGCATGCTGGACGAGGATTATTTTATGTACGGGGAGGACATAGACTGGTGTTTCCGCATGCATTCGGCGGGATGGAAAATCTACTATGTGCCGGATACGGAAATAATTCATTTCAGGGGCGAGAGTGGGCGCGCCGTGCCGATGCGGGTGCTCTACCGGAAGACCGAGGCCATGTCGATTTTCGTGGGCAAACACATGCAGCGCCGCTACCGTTTCTTTCCACTGTGGTTATTGCACCTGGGCATCGTTCTGCATGGCCTGTTTTCTCTTTTCAAGTACCTGGGAAAGAAAATCGCCCTGCCTTTGCTGGATGGGATACTGCTAATCTTCGGCTTGAAGCTGGGGTTGGCCGTGCGCTTTCACGCCGAACTGGTGCCGCTGATCCACACTATCGAAAAATTGAGTGGCAGGATGGGC
>CAXFTV010000639.1:0-11343 GCA_964005845.1 uncultured bacterium | reverse complement strand
CAGGCCCTCAACAAGCTCCGCCAGCCATTGCGGGAATATTTGGAGAACTGAGTTGCCCCCTTCCCCCTGGCCTCTAAACCGCCCTGGATCCATCCTGCTAGTCAGTGGCGCTGGCGGCCTTTCCGGTCTCCTCTACTGGGGGAGCATCCCACCCATCGATATACACTGGCTGGTCTGGATATCTCTGGTTCCCTGTCTGCTGGTCGCCCGTTCTGCCCCGCGCGGAATTGTTATAGCGGCCAGTCTTATCGGGGGCCTGGCTGCGGCTAGCGGACGCGTCTACTGGATAACCGAAACACTACAAGTGTTTGGCGCCCTCCCCTTTTCCATCGCCTTAATGACCAACGCTCTGCTCGTTATCTACCTGGCACTTTATCCACTCTGTTTTTTTTATATCTGTTCTAGAATGCGCTTCAACGCCACCGGGTTTGCCTGGGCCGCCGCCAGTCTCTGGGTGTTATTGGAATGGGCTCAAACCTGGGTTATAACCGGCTTCCCCTGGGAATTGCTGGGCTATTCGCTCTATCTTAACCCCCCCCTACTGCAATTGGCCTCCCTGACCGGTGTTTTTGGCCTCAGCTTTCTCATCGTTCTGGTCAATGCCGCCATAGTCCAGATCCTGCTTTTTAAGGGCGATCTCTTGCGCTTGGGCCTGCCGCCCTTACTGCTCCTGCTGGCTACTTTGAGTTTTGGTTATTACCGCTTGCACAAGCTCCCGGAAGAAGGTACCTCCACCCTAGAGATCGGCATTGTTCAGGGCAACTTTACCCAGCACGAAAAATGGAATCCCAAACGGCTCGAACGGACGATCAAACGCTATGTGGATTTGACTCGTTCCCTGGCGGCCAGCCGCCAGATGGACTTGATTGTTTTCCCGGAAACCGCCCTGCCCTACTATTTCAGGGATCCTGGATTTGCCTCTCAAAGCCGGCAAATCACGGACCTGGCGCGGGAACTTGGCACCCCGGTGCTCGTCGGTAGTCTGGAAGGTTATAGAGGCAGTGGAAAGCCACCCTATAATCGGGCTTTTTTGATTGACGGGAAGGGCAAAATTCGGGACTTTGCCGATAAGGTACACCTGGTACCTTTTGGGGAATATATACCCCTGCCCTTTCTCTTTCAGTATCTCGAAGGACTTACGGCGGAAAGCGGTGCCTTTGCAAAGGGCGAAGCCCACAAAGCGCTGAGTTTGCCTAATTCGGACCTGCACTTCGGGGTTTTCATCTGCTACGAATCTATTTTTCCGGAGATCACCCGCACCCTGGCCGGTCTGGGAAGTTCCTTCTTGATCAATACCACCAACGATGCCTGGTTCGGCCGTTCGGCAGCTCCCTATCAACATTTTTCTATGGTCGTGGTGCGCGCTGTCGAGACCGGTCTGCCCATTCTACGAGCCGCCAACACGGGCATTTCTGGACTGGTCTCACCACGTGGAGAGATCCTTAAAGCAACGCCCTTATTCGAGACCATGGCCTTTGTCGTCAGCCTGGAACCCCGCAGCACAAAAACTCTCTACGTGCAGTATGGAAATGTCCTCGTGCTGCTCTGTGCGCTATTTCTCGCCGCCCTGCTTATGCGGTACCGCCTTGGACAACGCAGGGGCGACGCCTAAACGCCATTTAGCGATCCAAGGGGTCGTTTTTCAATCCCCTATTTTAAGCCGCAACTACTGGAACATCGATCCAACGGCGCTCGCTTGCCGCTTCTATAATGACATCGGCAACGGTCTGGGCCCGCATACCGTGATAAAATGAAGGACGACATTCGCGCCCCTCGCGGATGGCACACACAAATTCCCATGCCTGATCATAGCGGAATACCTGGGTGGGTTCCCCTTCGAGCGGATCTCTGGGCGACCCGGGCCGTTTGAGAAATTCCTCGGGGACTGCCCGGACTGCATAAGGTCCCCCCCTGGCGGCATAGAGAATTTCGCCCGGAGCGTGCAGACGATAAACCGCAGAAGCACGCGAGCCATTCAATTCCGCGATATCGTGATCCCCCCCCGGCCCATGCCCTCTGGTCAACTTACCCATTTCAAATACCCCTGTGGTGCCCCCTTCAAATTCGGCGATCCACGCCACCCAATCCTCCACATCTTGCGGTGGGCAGGCTGTGCCATCCTCATTTTTGTCCCGCGGCAGGACCTGTTTCAGGGCACCGCAAACAGCCTGGATCGGGCCCAGCAGATCTTCGGCAAAGTCGATGCGGTGAATCCCCATATCTCCCAGTTCTCCAGAACCGGCCCGGTCCCGGTACTGACGCCAGCCTATGGGCCCTTCCCCCCAATCCTGCAAGCGCTGAAAGCGGGCGTGGCGGATCTGGCCCAACTCGCCACTTTGTACCAGGTGCCGCAAGTAGTTCATCCCGGGAACAAAGCGGTAGGTAAAGGCAACCATGTGATTCTGCCCCGAATCACGGGCCGCCTGGTAAACCTCCACGGTTTCCTCCTGGTTCATCCCCAGAGGTTTCTCGCACAGCACATGACAACCAGCTTTCAAAGCGGCCAGGATCAAGGTCCGGTGGTATACATTCGGAGTGGCAATGACGACGGCATCCAGTTCAACTTCTCGCAAAAATTGCATATAGTCGCTATGTATCGTCTCTATTTTCCACTCTGCCTGCCGCCTGCCCAAGAGGTGCTCATCAGGGTCGCAAAGAGCGGCGATTTCCACCCCCGGAATGCGGGAAAACCCAGGGTAGTGGACCTGTGCACAGACCCCTCCCAGGCCGACAAGTCCAATCCTTAATTGTTTCTCTGCCATGCCTTTATCTCCTTCTAATTACATATCCACATAAAAAATATCCCTGATAGTCGATCCCAAGGGATTTCCTTGCCGACCTTAACTGCACGCCTATATCTCATTCCCAGAGTGTCCCGGAGGACGTCTGCTGGAAGTTATTGTACTTTTCCACGTAATCCTCGCGGGGCGGACTGAAGATATCCAGGAGTTTTACCGGACCTTCCACCACCTCGCCCCCATGCACCACATTCGGCGGCACGATAAATGCATCTCCAGATGCCGCAATCTTTTCCTCTGCACCGATGCGGAACCTGAACTTACCCGCTAACACCAGACCAGCCTGCTCGTGTGGGTGGCTATGGTCGGGCACCACGCACCCTTCCGCCATATCCAAAAAGGAAAGCATGAGCTTTTCGCCGGCAATAAGACCGCTCAAAACCTTGGGGAACAACTCCATCCGGGGCAATTCATCGACTTGAACAAATGGCATGGGATCCTCCCTTTCTGCTGCATTTAAACATCTGACTTCAAGCTGATTAATAAACTTATAAATAAGTAATAAAACATTGTCACAGTTGGTTTTAAATATTATTTTTAAATTTTAAATTTCAATCTATTCCCGGGCGATAAAAGTGCGCAGCCACCGATCTCCCCGATAACGCGGCAACAGGGTGAGAAAGCGACCCAGCATCAGGCAATTATAGGCCAGCCAGGCGCCCTGGATCCCCCAGTCCAGCCAGTAAACTAGAATAAGTGCTGCCGGAATAAAAACCCCCAGCAAAGCCAGCGCCATAGCCTTGAACAGATATTTCATATCGTTGGCGCCGATGAAAATGCCGTCAAAGATAAAAACCACACCATTCAAAGGCTGTATGCAAGCAATCAAAAACTTGAGGGAAAGTATTACCTGGGCTACCTCAAGGTGGCTCGTGAAAGCTCGCGCTACCACTTCGAGAGCAAAGCTATAAAAAACACCAAATAAAGCCCCTATAATACTGCCCCACAACAAGATGCGCCGAGCCATGGCGCGTGCAGCTGCAAAATCTCTACGCCCGAGGCGATTACCTACCAGGGTTTCAGCCGCAAAGGCAAAACCATCAACACCATAGCTCACTAAGGCCCAGATCTGCCAGACAATGGCATTGGCACCCAGTGCCACCTCGCCCATCCGAGATACCATGGCAAGCATGGCGAACTGCGCTGCCAGCAGGCACGAAGTGCGACCCAGTAGGTGAAAGTTAGTCCTGAATACCAGAGCGAGTTGGCCGCGCTCAAAGAGGTTATCGAGCGACTCGCGAAAATAGCTCCCATACTTTCTGCAGAGAAAAAAACCGCCTACTGCAAGCGCGGCCACATTGGCCAAAACTGCAGCCCAGGCCGCTCCAACAACCCCCATTTCCGGGGCTCCCCAACGACCGAAGATCAGCGCATAGTCCGCTCCGATATTTACCAGATTGGCCACCAGGGTGATGTACATGGGCACCATTGCGTTGGCCGTGCCGAGGAAAAACCCATTCAGTGCGAGCAGTGCCATAACCAGGGGCACTGCGTAGATCCGCACCTCGAAATACCGCTTGCCCCACTCCTGGATCTCCGGGCTTCCGCCCGCCAGCCGGAAACCTGCCCAGGCAATTAAATCCCGCAAAAGGAAAAGAGCCAGGGCCAGTATCAGCGCAATAAACAAAGCCCGGTACAAGGTGTGGATGCAGGAACGTCGATCCCCGGCGCCAAAATACTGCGCCACCAGCGAGGTCGTCCCCATGCGCAAAAAACCCGCTCCCCAGAACATTACATCAAAGATCGTGCTGGCCGTAGCCACCGCACCCAGATAGGCCACCTCGGGCAGGTGGCCTATCATGGCGGTATCGGCAATTCCGATCAGGGGAACCGAGATTGAAGCCAGCAGGTTAGGTATGGCAAGGCGCAATACCTGGCGGTTCAGGCTGCTCAAATCCCGCTACCTTGGCTTCCAGCCGAAGCGGCACAGATCTATGCTGGCCCCCTGGAAAACAATCCCCTCTTCCTCGAGCAGCAAGTACTGCAGACGATCGAATTGGCTATGGGCGCGCGGTGATATTTTGCCCTGGGCATTGATAACCCGATGCCAGGGCAAATCCATTTCTTCGGGCATACCCGCCAGGGCATAACCCACCTGGCGGGCACGGCCCGGATAACCGGCCAGGTGCGCGATTTGGCCATAGGTTGCGACTTTGCCGTAGGGAATCCGCCCGACCATATCATAAATGGCCCGGCGCAAATCACTCTTAACAGTTGGGGGCACTGGTTTCGTCTCTTCCCTCGAGGAAATCCAGCGCCTTGGCATAACTCCGCTTTTCGAGAAAATGCTGCAGCATGGGCGGGGCCTCGGCTCCCAGTTCATCTTTGAGTTTATCAATTTGGCGTATCCGGTCAGCCAGGCTCGTGCCATCCTCTGGTGCGGTAGAACCGGCTTCTATCTGGCGCATCATCCCGCTCAGGACTTGGTGCAATTCACTCTGCAAATTCATGGCGAAGGTCCTTATTTTATTGAAATTTTAAATTAAAATTATAAAAATTCCGGGCAACCATTTTTTACACTCTACGGCCAGAGTTTTCCAGGTCTTTCCCGACATCCTTCTACACTGACCCCATAGCGGCGATCTGGCGCATTCTGCCACCCAACTTCACCAGGGTCTGGCGATCGCCTCCAACCTCGTGAATGAGGGTTGAATCGTAGCCGATCCGGCGCAACTCGCCCATGATCACCGGCCAATCGGTATCTCCATCGAGCAAATTGACGAAACTGTGCTGGGCGCGGCTAAAATCTTTGAAATGGACCTTTGAGATGCGCTTCCCCAGGCTGCGAATCCAGTGTTCGGGATGACCATAAGCCATCATATTGGCAGTGTCCAGATAAATTCCCACCCAGGGACTGTCCACAGCATCAATAAACTCACAGGCCTCTTTAGGGCTCAGGAGAAACTTGTTCCACACATTTTCCAGACCAATCACTGCATTATTGGCGGCCGCCACCTGGGCGGCTTCCTTGAGCAGGTCCCGCAAATTGTTCCAGGCCGCCTCGTAGGTCCCCTCGGCACCCAGCTGGCCAGGGTGCAGCAGGGTCCCATCAACGCCGAGAATGCCAGCGATTTCAAGGCTGCGCAGCAGGGACTTGCATCCCTGATCCCGCTCGGCACTACTAGGGCTCAACAAATTGCCCCGCTCCGCGTACCAGGCAATAACACTACCGATTTCCACCCCAGCAGCCGCACACTGCTGGCCCACGGCCAGAATCTCGTCCCGACTCAGCTGGACATTGAGGTCTTTTTCGGCGCCAAAGACCAATTCCACCGCTTCGTAGCCGGCCTCCTGGCACAACGCCAGCGTATCTGCCAGTGAGGTGTCTCCCAGAATGATCTGTGTAATACCTATTTTCATGCCTGTCTCCCGCGTTTTTTAGGGTCTCGTATTAATTTATGGAACCAGCTCGGTCGGCCAACTCTCGGTAAGCTCCAAATAGTGTAATCCAAACGACACAATGCTCAACAGCAGACCGAAAAGGGCCCGGTACATCAGTATCTGGTAACGACTTAGCCCCTCCCACAAAGCGCGCCCGCTGTAAACCAAACCAGCAGCTGATAAAATCAACATCAGCGGTGCCAGTATCTTGAACAAGGTGCAGGCCAATATGCCCAGTACAAGCCCGTAATTGGCCCTGTGTACCATTGCTCCGGCTGACGACTCCTGAGCCGCACCCTGTACTTTTTCAATACCGTCGTGGCGGTGCTGGCCTCTTCCCTGCAAATGCGAAATCCAAAAGAAAGTCAGCAGCAGCACGACAAACCCAAACCCGATAAAGACTAACGCCAAGAGTGAAAACATTGCCACCCAAGCAGGCCAGAAAAAGCCCCTGAGGACCAGCGAGCCAGAGAAAATAAAATAGATTATATTATTATTGTAAAACTATTATTTAGGCCCTATTTTCTTTGCAGATCTTTCATCCACCCTATCCTGGGAGTACAACATGGCTAATGCAGACTTCAAAATCGGAGTGGTCGGTGTCGGCCGCATGGGTAGCAACATCGCCCTCCATCTCAAAGATGAAGGTTTTTCGCTCACAGCAGTGTACGACAACCACGCTCCAACCGCTCGCAAGGTCGCCCGGCAACTGGGTATAAAAGCGGCAAAAACCCTGGCCGATGTCACCGCAGCTGCCGACTCCATCATTACCGTCGTAACCGACGACAAATCCATGCATACCATTTTTGCCCAACGCGGCGACAGCCTGTTGCAGGGTGCCAAAGGCAAAACTTTCATAAATTGTGCCACGATCTCCCCCGACACCCACCTAGAGATGGAAAAAAGGGCCAGCGCCGTCGGGGCTACCTCCCTGGAAGGCTGCATGGCCAGCAGCATCACCCAGGCGCGCGAGGGCACCCTCTACCTGATGTGCGGTGGCAAGAAGAGAGTTTTTAACAAAATGCGCCCCATCCTCGATGCCATGAGCGTCAACCTGCTCTACATCGGCAAAACCGGCCAGGCGGCCCAGGTCAAAGCGCTGGTTAACATGGTGATGAATATCAATACTGCAGGTCTGGCCGAAGGCCTGGGCCTGGGCAAGGCCATGGGGCTCAATCTCAAAACCCTGATGGAGGTATTCTCCCAAACAGGCGCTAATTCGCGCGTCCTCGAGACCGATGGCGAAGATATGGTAGATCGAGATCACGAATGTTATTTTTCCGCTGCCCATGCAGCTAAAGACTCGGGTATTGCCCTCAAACTCGGCAAAAGAGCCGGACTCAATCTGCCCCTCGCCCGGGCCGCCAAGGGCCAATTCGACCGCCTGATCAAAATCGGCAAGGGCGAGTTGGACAAATCGGGCGTGGCTGAACTAACATTTCCCGGCCGTTCTGGAACGCAAAAGAAAACAAAAAAATAGCACCCTACGCGGGGCAAGGAGCGGCCTTTTTGCGCTCTTTGCCCCGCCGCTGTCCCACGGCAAACGCCCAAAGCTATCCTGTCTCTGCTAATTGGCAGGCCTGCATAGCTTTCCACAAGATCCCCGTCAGCAGCAAAAGAAACGCCGCGCTAATAAAAAAAACCATCTGAAAACCCAATTCGGCGCCGATATATCCCCCGATAATTGGACCGGGCGTCCAGCCCAGGGCATTGGCGCTCGAGAGCACGCCAAAGGCCTTGCCGCGGTCCTCCTCGGACACCACTCCGACTGTTAGAAAATTGATGCTCTGACGGATAATGCCACTGGCAAATCCCCCCAGTATCATCAGGCCTCCCAGTTCCATTACACTAGTGGAAAATCCCTGGGCAGCAAAGAAAAAAGCGCTGAGTATCAAAGCTCCGAATAGCAGCCTCTCAAGGCCTATGCGGTCGCTCCATTTTCCTGCTAGTACCGATGCAATAGCTCCAACCAGCCCTGTGAGGGCAAAAATCGTCCCGGCTACCGAGACGACATTGCCACTCTGGTCCAATTTCTGTAAAAACAAGGGCACCACGGGCAGAATGAGGGCAAAGGAAAATTGGATCAGAGCAAAACCTGTAACCAGAACGAGAAATGGTCTGATGCGCAACAACCGTTTTGCATCTCGAATAAAATTTCCCCGCCTGGACCCGGCCTGGTCGCTTTTGATCCTGTTAAAATCCTCCTTGACCCACAGCTGCACGGCCACGCCGGCCAGTAAAACCAGCACGCCGGCACCCAGAAAACTGCTGCGGTAGCCAAAATATTCAATGGCACCCCCTCCTATCCAAGGACCTAGCGAAGCCCCCAGCATAAAGGCACCCTGCATCATACCGAGAGCAAAACCCAGGTGGGGTTTGGGAGTAGTAGTTGAAACCATGGTTATACAGGCAGTCACCGTTCCGGATAGAGCCCCGTGCAGCAGGCGCACAAACAGTACTTGCTCTGGACTCGTGACATAGGCCAGCAAGGCGACCATCACCCCCCCACCTAACATGGACCGGACCACCATCGGCTTGCGCCCGCAGCGATCGGCCATGGCGCCCCAAATTGGCGCTGAAATAGCCATGGCCAATCCGGCAACCGTGCCCATATAACCGGACCATATCAGCGCATCAGACAGATCTTCAACCCCAAGTTCCTGGATATAATAAGGTAGGAAGGGTTGGGCCGCCTGAAAGCCGATTATGGCCATCACTTCCGCAGCCCAGAGGGTGTAAAAATTGACTCGCCAGGACAATTTCATAAGTCAAAAAATCATTATTAACAAATACTTAATTAAAATAAAAAATGCCACCGCGACTTGAGAAGTCCCGGTGGCCGGCAAAGCGCCCTTGGGCAAAAGAGCCAGAGGCTATGGCCTCGACTTCAATATACTATGGAGACCAGTTTGGACACCATGGGCTTCGGCCCGCTGGCATCCACTTCTATACCGATTCGACACAGGTACAAACCCGGCGGTACAAGTGCTCCATCCGGACCCAGACCATCCCATGTTATCTGCTGTTTTCCAGCTACGTGCACCACCTTCTCTTCGAGGCGCCTGACCAGGGTGCCACCCAGGCAGTAAACCTCCAGAACTAGCGCTTTGGAACCCTGGATCTTAAACACGGGAAAACGCATTTCCACCACATCGTTGATGCCGTCTCCATTGGGAGTAAAAGGATTCGGGCTCACCTCCATGGTCCCGACAAAATCTCCGCTCAGCGGCGTCAGTACCGTCATCCCCTGCCCCTCGACGAGCGTGCTTGCCTCCCCCGCATCAACCTGCTGCCAGACCTGTTCTTCCCCTTCATCCAGGCCTACCAGAGCCCGAAATGCATTGCTGGCCAGATACAGTTTGCCCGAAAAACGCAAGGCTAGCAAATCCCCGGGCTGCTGCTCAAAGAGGGCTGGCAGCTGCACCCACAGGGAATCGAAACCACTCTCCACCTGGGTCAAATTTTCCAGCTCCATGCCTGATCCATCACGCAATTCCGCCTCGGTGCCGATTTTAAGATCAATCAATTCCATTTGGGTGCCCGGAGGCAACTTCACCAGAATCTGATCAAAGCTGCGATTGCCGCTCTGGAAGTCCGGCTGCAAAAAGAGCGTAAAAACTTCGTTTTTTCCTATCTCCTTGGTCCTGCGCGGGGCAATTTCTCCGAGGATCTGGCGGGCTAGAGGCATCTCGAGTTCTAAGCTCAAATTGTGCAAACGGGGAGCCATTTCAGGATCGCCCGAACGCAGACTGGTCTGCACCATGATGTAGCGTCGCGGACTGGGCGAGGTTATCGCCGCCCCCGATGCCGGATAAAACTGACTCCAGCTGCTCCAACCAGCACCAGGGATTACCGAGACGGTGGAATCCCCCTTTTGAAAACTTAATAGCTTGCGATATTTCTTCTCGGTGACTTCGGCACCGGTATTGGTGAAGTAGTGAATTTCATTTTCGATCACATTGCCGGTGCGGGTGCGAATGCCTAATTCGGTACCCGGTGGGGTCTCGCCCTCAAAGCTTATTTTGGAGAGGATGCGCGGATTGCGGCCCAGCTCAATCAGCGGTGATTCCAGCTCTACTATGGGCATATAACCCCGGCCATAAAGCTGAATTTCGCGGATGGCCGGACGCGACGATCCCTTGATCAGGATGTAGTCCATCTTGAAGTAGCGCGCTCTGGTGAGGGGAAAGACATTGTCCTGAAAAAGAATGAATCTATTGCTGCTGTGGACTGGTCCAGCGTCCAGACCCCGGGAGATCAAGGGCACATAGGCCAGACTGCCATCCGGGGCCCGGCCCCCATCCGAAAGGTTGAGGACGTAATTGGGGAAAGCATTACTATAGCGGTCTCCAAAGAGAATGGCTACATGATTTACCCAGTACCAGGCCCCCAGATCAAAGAAGATTTCGCGGTTGGGGTCCTGAAAGACCACATCCGGATCGTTGCCACTGAATCCTACTTCTATGCTCTTGAGGGTATTGTAACCGCCGTCTACCATCCTGGGTTCGTCCCCCAAATTGCCATAACCGACAATCCGCCCTCCCCGCTCCAGAGCCCCAATGCTGATGTTGTCGCCCTGAGCCCAGACCTCTACTTCGGCCAGGCGAGGACGCTCGCGGCGATAAAATTTCACCGGGCCCTTTTTATTTTCGTCCTGAATGGCCTCGTGTGCCACCCGGTCCACCTCCCGCAGACCACCTAGGGCATCGCGCCGAAAATAGACCACATCGCCGCGCTCGTGCTCCCCCAGGCTGTTCCAGCTGGCCTGGGGGATTTCCTGGGCCCGTCCGCCGTCACTGGCCGTAGCTACGATCTGGATGTACTGGATGAGATCGCCTTTAAGTCCTTCATCGACTGTCCGGGTCGGCTGCAGTTCGAATTCAAAGGTGCGCTGAGTTTTATTCAAACCCTCGCTGCGTCCGGCGGGCAGGTAGTTCAAAGATTTGCTCTGCAAAAAAGCTGGATCGCCATTGGAGGTCATTACCTTGAACTGTAAAAAGGGATCTCCCTCAAGGATGACCCCATCGGCGAACTTTACCACTATTTTCTGCGCCCAGACAATTCTTCCAAGATCGATCTCGACCCACCACTTGTCCAGCCCCACCCCGGGAGCAGGTTCCCAAAAGGTTTGCAGAGAACCATCTATGATGTCTATACCCCCGTT
>CAXFTV010000638.1:0-6007 GCA_964005845.1 uncultured bacterium | reverse complement strand
TAGAGCGAACTTTTGAGCCAGAGGCAAAAAAAACATCTCACTACAGCGCTGTATTCGCCATGTTTCGAGACGAAATTCGCCAGCGGGGTTATGCATGAACGTATACAGGGCATGTGATATTCGCGGTCATGCGGTAGAGGAGTTAAGTCCCCATATGTATCGCAATTGGGGGGGGAATCTGGGGCGGAAGATTGGGCCGGGTGCCACCTTTGTCGTCGGAGGGGATGTGCGGCCCTCTACCGGGCCATTTCTCGCGGCCCTGATCGAGGGGTTGCACAGGGCCGGAATGAAGGTGGTGGATTTGGGTATCGCACCTACGCCCATGGTCCATTTCGCGCGCTGGCATCTTGGTGCCATGGGTTGTGCCATCGTCACCGCTTCCCACAGTCCACCTGCGATAAACGGGCTGAAGTGGATGGTCGGAAGATTGCCGCCAACAGAAGCAGATGTTCTCGACATGCAGCAAGGCTCTAAGGAAACTGTCCTAGCTAAAGATGAAAGTGGTTCGGGCGCTTATCAGAAGCTGGATATCGATGCAGAATATAGCACGTGGCTGCAGCAGGTCTGGGATGGAAGAGGATTAGCTAGCGGAAGCCCTATTGTTTTGGATCCGGGCAATGGCTCTTGGGCCGGCCGCTGCCTGCCCTGCCTCGAAAAAGTTTTTCCCCATCTTTGCTTTAGAGTTCTACACGACCGCCCAGACGGCACTTTCCCGGAGCGCAACCCGGATTGTGCTCGACCGGAATATCTGGGGCGGTTGGCCGGTTTGGTAGGCCGGTTGCAGGCCGATTTGGGCATTGCTTTCGACGGCGATGGGGACCGGGTCGCCTTTGTGGACAACGAGGGTAAAGTACTGAACACGGAAGAAGCCATCTGGGTGCTGCTGCGCAGTTTTGGGGACGAGTTGTGTGGCCAAACCTTTATTGGCGACATCAAACTTTCACAGTGCATTGCCGAGCGCGCCAGGCAACTGGGTGCCGTGACCCAGGTACAGAGGAGTGGGCACGGATTTATTCGCACCAGTATGATCCGCACAGGAGCCCGTTTTGGCGCCGAACTCAGCGGGCATTACTTTTACAGTGAGCTTCAGGGTGGAGACGATGCTTTGTTCACTGCCTGCCGGATGATAGACTATCTGGCAAAAAATCGTATAAGTCTGGCCGCCTTGCGCCGCGAGTGTCCGCGGATCACCATGACCCCTGATCTGCGTTTGCCGGTGGCTGAGGAGAAACAGGATGAAGTCCTTGGCCGGCTGGGGCAATATTTCGGCCAATATCCCCAGAGTTTTATCGATGGTGTCAGGATTGAGTTTCCACAGGGTTGGGGATTGTTTAGAAAATCGGTCACCGAGGCGGTTATTTCCTGCCGTTTCGAAGCCAGTGACGGGAAAAGCCTGGGGCAAATAGTTGGAAAAGTCTGCCGGGTTCTGGGAGAACTGGGCAGCGATTTATGGCAACAATACGCCGGGGAGCAAAAAGGGCAATGAGTGAGATTCTGGCAGAGTTGGTGCAGACTTCAAGGGCGCTGGTGGACGAGGGACTGGTTCGTGGCGCCGGTGGTAATGTCAGTGCGCGGGAAGGGGATATCATGTGGATTTCTCCCAGTGGCTTTTCGCTGAAAGAGGCGATGGCCCAGGACTATCCGGGTATCTCTATTACGAGCGGTGAAATCGTTCGTGGCAGCAACAGGCCCTCGTCGGAAGTGCTCATGCATCTGGCGATATACCGTCGCCGCGCCGATGTCGAGGCTGCGATTCACTCCCATCCGCCCATCACTATAGCACTTACGGCCGCGGGGCACGATTTGCAGCCGATTTTTGCAGATTATTACGTTTACCTTGGTGGCAATGTTCCCCACATACCCTATGTTACAGTTACCACTCCCGAATTGGCTCTGGAGGTGGAAAAGGTTGTCGCGGCAGTCGATTGCTATGGTATCATCTTGCGCAATCACGGTGCTATTAGCGTTGGCACTTCGATAAAGGAGGCCTATTTTCGCACCCTGGCCATAGAGGAACAGGCCACCATTCAGCACGCCGCTCTTCAGATCGGGGAACCGAGCTTTCTGGCACCCGAAGAGTGTCTCAAATTGGACCAATTGGGCAGTGAAGCCTATCGTCGCGAGTTGCTCGCACGCATGAAAGTTTGATTGCATTTACTAGTTGAATCGCAGTTTTTTTCGACCATGAAAAAAAAGAAAAAAGTGCAGATTATTGCTCCCGCCTCTACCGCCAATCTAGGTCCGGGTTTCGACTGTTTGGGTTTGGGACTTGGACTTTATCATACTTTGAATGTCTGTGAGGGAGATGGGGCCGGGTTGGAAATCCGGGCCAGCGGTGAAGGAGCCGAAACGGTCTCTCTAGACAGTGGAAACATGGTCTACCAGGCCATGATGAAGGTTTTTTCAAGCGCGGGTTACAAACCGGGAAAGTTGCTCATAGAATCCCACAATGAAATTCCTCTGGCATCCGGGTTGGGCAGCAGTGCTGCCGCGCAGGTAGTCGGCCTGAGTGCTGCTATGTTATTGAGTGAGCAGAGTCTGGATCGGCGCCGGCTTATACGAATGGGTGTTGAAATGGAGGGGCACGCGGACAATGTAGTAGCCTGCGTCCTGGGTGGTCTAACGGTGGTTGGCTCCTCGGGAGAGAAAATTGACTACGTGCGCCTCGAGCCTCCCGAATCGCTGGGGATAGTAGCCGTGGTGCCCGATTTCAATCTGTCTACGGAACGGGCTCGTTCGGTTTTGCCGCGGGAAGTAGCCTTTCGAGATGCGGTTCACAATCAAAGTCGCGTGGGGCTATTGGTTGCCGCTCTGGCCGGCAATCGGCTCGAGTCTTTGCGCCCTGCCATGGAGGACGTTTTGCACCAGCCCTATCGGGCGGGGTTGATTCCGGGGTTGGAAGACGTGCGGCAGGCGGCCCTCGAAGCAGGCGCTTTGGGGGCTGCTCTGAGTGGCGCTGGGCCCACCATACTGGCACTGGTAAGTGCGCATAAGACATCTGTGGGAGAGGCCATGAAAGGCGCCTGGGCGCGCCGGGGAGTCGAGTCCCGCAGCCTGGCTTTGCAGGTGGATATGACCGGCCTTAAGGCCGAGATGGAGGGACGGTAAATGCATAAATATGCGCTGGGGCAGAGAAGCATGGTGCCAATGGTGGAAGCGGCCGAACATTTCAGCATTGGCACCAATCCGCACCCTGCCGCCCTGTACGAAAGCAGTCCGGGAGGTTTGCAAATTTGGTGCACGCCGGAGGACAATCCCGGTGGAGTCTGGCAAGAGATCACCATGGTCAAAGGGGGTTTTGCCAAGCCATGTGCATTTGTCGGGGGGGTGCTCTGGCAGTGTTCGCAGGGGAAAGACGCCCAGGTCCTCCACCTCGTATTGACGACTATTGCCTATGCCCTTTGCGAGGAAAATCTGGTGGAGTTGGAGTCCATTCACAATCGTCCTGAGGACGTCGCCTGGGCGCGACAGAAATTGACCTGGCTGTGGCAAGCTTCGGTCGCCAGCGAAGAAATGCCGCCTATTGTAGTTCGAGATTAATCGCATGGAGAATAAAATTAACTGAGCAGGACAGCTAATGGCAGTCAATGAAATTCTATACCTTTCTCGACGGGATATCGAGGATCTGGCCCTGGATATAGGGGAAATAATCGAGGCGATCGACCAGATGTTCAGGGAAAAAGGAGAATCCAGGGTCGAAATGCCTCCCAAACCGGGGATTCACACGCAGCCCGATGCCTTTATCCACGCCATGCCGGCTTATATCCCCAGCCTCGGGGCGGCGGGTATGAAGTGGATTTCCGGCTACCCTGGAAATCAACAGCGGGGATTGCCCTATATCAATGGTCTGCTGATCCTGAATGATCCAGAAACCGGCATTCCTCTGGCCCTCATGGACGCCACCTGGATAACGGCGAAGCGCACTGGGGCGGCCACTGCCATTGCCGCTCGCTATCTGGCGCGTCCGGACAGCACCTGCGCCGGGATTGTGGCCTGCGGCGTCCAGGGGCGCAGCAACCTCGAAGCCCTCAGTCGTCTCTTTGCCTTTGAGAGGGTCAAGGCCTACGATCTTAAGGCTGAAATCGCCGCAGAATTTGCCGCGGAGATGGGTGCCCAACTTCAACTCGAAATAGAACCTGTAAAGACCGCTGCCGAAGCAGTGATGGGCATGGATATCGTAGTTACCAGTGGACCCATCCTGAAAAATCCCAGTCCCCCCATCCCGGCCGGCTGGCTGGCCCCGGGGGCATTTGCCAGCCCGGTGGATTTCGATTCCTACTGGCGGGGAGAGGCCTTTGCAGAAGCCGATAAGATCGCCACGGATGACAAAGACCAGCTGGCGTACTATCGGAGTGCGGGTTATTTCCGAGATACACCCGAGCCCTATGCCGATCTGGGCGAGATTGTCTGCGGCAAAAAACATGGACGCCAGGCGGAGGAGGAGCGCATTATCAGTATCAACCTGGGGTTGGCCCTGGAAGATATGGCCACCGCCATTCTGGTTTACCGCGCGGCACTTGAAAAGGGCGTTGGTCAGCGATTGCCACTTTGATAAGTCTGCAAAATAAATCGAAAGGATAAATCGTGAGCGTACTGGATAAATTTTCCCTGCAGGACCGCGTTGCTCTGGTTTCAGGCGGAGCGGGTCCCATGTTCGGCAGTAGCATTTCGGAAGCACTGGCCGAAGCCGGGGCCACTTTGATAACGGCGTCGCGCTCACTGGAGCGCAACCGGGAGTTTGCCGAGAGCCTCAAAAGCGCGGGCTACGAGGCCCATGCCATGCAAGTCGATATAGCTGAGCCCGAGTCGATCAGGGCGCTCCAAGCGCAGGTTGGAGAACGCTTTGGTGCCCTGGATATACTCGTCAACAGTTCTGTGGTTAGCGGCGTGACCGGATTCGAGGAGCAGGAGATTGGCCATTGGGAAGACAGCGCCCAGGCCAATATGGTGGGCCTTTTTGCCATGTGTCAGGGATTTGTGCCGGGGATGGTGGAAAAGGGTCGGGGTTCGGTAATCAATATTTCCAGCATTTACGGGGTGGTGGCCAACGATCCCACTCTGTACGAGGGCACCGATATGAAGCAGCCGCCCGATTATACCTTTGTCAAAGCGGGTATGATAAACTTCACTCGCTATCTGGCCAATTATTATGGCAAAAAAGGAGTGCGGGCGAATTGCATCTGTCCCGGAGGCTATATAGGCGGCCAGCCCGAGCCCTTTTTGTCGAATTATAACGAGCGCTGTCCACTTGGACGGATGTTGGAAAACGAAGATATCAAAGGGGCTGCGGTTTTCCTGGCTTCGGATGCCTCGGCGTACGTCACGGGAACTGCCCTCATGGTCGATGGGGGTTGGACCACTTTATAGGAGACCCAGGGCATGAAAGTTTTAATGCGGCAGCGGGATTTGTCCGACGAGTACATTTTGTTTGCGCAGCAAATCGGTGCGGACGGGATCGACATTCACAATTGCGAGAGCGTTCCTGGCTGCGTGGAACAGGGGTATCCGGATCGGGAGGGGCTTGGCGCAATCGTGCAGAAATTGCGCCAAGCGGGACTGGGTCTCTTTAGGGTAGCGCCCTGCGAGCCGCTGCGCTACCTGCGCGGCGAGGCCGGTAGCGAAGAGGAAGTCGACAATCTGGTCAAGACTATCCAGGTTTTCGGCGCCCTTGGCATTCCCTTTATGTCGGTGCCGATTCACCTGATTAATCCGGGGCACCGGGGCGGCATCCTGCACGTGCACCGGGGCGGTTATACCATGCACGGGTTTGAGCTAGAAAAAATGGAAAAGAGTCTGGCTGCGGAGCCCCTGGCGGAAAAAGTCACCATAGATGAGTGGTGGGATCGCTGTGTGGAACTCTACAAGCAACTCGTGCCAGTGGCCGAAAACCACAATGTCAAATTAATTACCCATCCAGCCGATCCGCCCCTGCCCACTGCCGATGCCTCGCCGCGGCGCTGGTTGGCTTTGATGGAGGCCGTACCCAGCGAGCACAATGGATTGCTCT
>CAXFTV010000637.1:0-2845 GCA_964005845.1 uncultured bacterium | reverse complement strand
GTCAAAGCCATACTCGGCTGGCGTGGCACTCCGGTGGGACCGCCGCGCGCCCCCCGCAGTACCCTCTCGGCAGCAGGAGAAACCCGGTTGCGCTCCGAACTGGATGCCCTGGGCTTTGAGATCATGTAAATTAAAGTAGAGGAATACAGCATGCTGAAGCTAAGCCGTCCCATCGTCGATATTGCCATCACCTGCAGCGACTTTGAAAAATCTCTCTACTTCTACCACGAATGTCTGGGCTTTGAAATCGCCCTGGATTGCGAAATCCCGGCCGCTCTGGCGCGCGGCGCTGGCCTAGCGCCCCGCGGCTTTCGCCAAGTCCGCCTGCAGGCCGGCCACACTCTTATCAAGCTGATGGAAATCGACGCGCCCCCCCCAACGCCTGTACTCGACTTCAGGGCCGGGGTGCGCTGGCTGAGCTTTTTCGTCGAGGATCTTGCACAAGTCGTGGATAAGCTCGAACAAAAGGGGGTGGAATTCCTCTCCGAACCGCTTTCGGCACCGGATGCCCTTGGCGTTGTATGCGCCCCGGACCCGGATGGCATTCTCATCGAACTGGTAGAGTTGGATGAGGCTTGCTCTCTATGAACGAAACATTGCGCATCGCCGCCATTGTAACGACCTATTTCCCCGACAGCCACGCCGGCGTCCTGGCCACCAAGTTTTTGCATGGCTTCCCAACGGACGAAGGTCTCATTGCTCCGCGTACTCGCCTCGCCTCACTCTATATTGATCAGATTCACGAGCGCGATATCGGCCGCCAACTCGCAGACGAATTCGATGTTCCACTGTATGAGAGCATTCGCGCAGCTCTCACTCTTGGAGGCCCCGAGCTAGCCGTGGACGCAGTCCTTCTCATCGGCGAACACGGCGACTATCCCTGCACAGTTCTGGGCCAGGAAATGCTGCCACGGCGCTACTTCTTCGAGCAGATATGCGGCGTTATAGCCGAGTGTGGTCGGCCTATCCCGGTCTATAACGACAAACACTTTGCCTACCGCTGGGACGATGCAAGCTGGATGTACGAAACAGCACGGCAGCTCAAGGTGCCCTTGTGGGCGGGCTCGGCCCTACCAGTGAGCTGGCGACAGCCCAATTGGGAACATCCTCTCGGTGCCCCAATCGACGCTGCCCTGGCCATTGGTTTTCACATGCCCGAACGCTACGGCTTCCATGCCCTGGAAAGCATGCAATGCCAGATCGAACGCCGCCAGGGCAGCGAAACCGGCGTATGTGCGGTGCAGTGTCTGTCCGGCGAAGCAGTCTGGAAATCGGCTAAAGAAGGGCGCTGGTCATGGGCCCTGGCCGAGCATGCGCTGAGGGCCATTGAGCATGGACCTGGAGAATTAGAGCCGCAAAAAGTCGAGAATCCCCACGTCTATTTAATCGATTACAACGACGGACTCAAGGCGGCAGTCCTGATGTTGGGCGACAACGGCTACGTGCGAAAATTTGCTTATGCCGCCCGCTGCGGTCAGCAAGTCAAGGCGCTGGAATACCATACTGAATCCGGTCCGGCCCACTCGCTTTTCGGCTACCTGGGACTCAACATCGAAGATTTTTTTCTGAGCGGCACACCGCCCAGTCCGGTGGAGCGCACCTACCTGACTACCGGCATCCTGGAGGCCGCCATGATTTCGCGCGGCCAGGGCGGCCGACGGATCGAGACGCCACATCTTGACATTGTCTATACACCTGCCGAGGCAACTCCACGGCGGCCCCTCCAGGCCCGTCCCAGCGGCGCCAGCCTGAAGCCTTTGCCGCTGCCCGAACCCGGCATCACCCCGGCCGCCCGGCCCATCCCCGTCGAACGCGATGGCACTGTGCGGGGCAAGCGCCAATGAGTCCTCTGCGCCCCTACCGACACAAGAGTGCCCCAATCTCCAGTTGCCCCGCCTTACCTCCTGAGGGCAAGGGCCAACTTGGCGATATTTTTGGATTGATCAAGCAGAAAAAGGACGCAACACACCGCTGGCAAAACTGCCCCCAAAACCCCAGACTCGACCCTTTGAGTTGAATTGCAAATGAAATTTTTAAAACAGTTCTACGAAATTCTTCAGGGGCGCCGGCTCCTGATCGCCCTCTCCGTGAGCAGCGGCCTGCTTTTTGCCGGTGCCAATCTGGTGCCCCCCCTGCTCATCCGCGAACTCATTGAGTGGCTCACCGAAGGAGGAGGGAACCCGTCCAGCCTCCTGCACCTCACGCTACTACTCTTGGCGGTTTATCTTTTGCGCGGCCTGGCGCGCTTTGGCTACGGCCGCTTTTCACACGTGGCCTCTTACCAGGTCATGCACGATCTTATGACCCGCGTCTACCGCCATATTCAGCGTCTGCCCCATAGCTTCTTCCACCGGGAGCGCACCGGTAGTCTCATTTCTCGCTCTATCAACGATGTCGAGGCCGTGGAGGACTTCATAGCCCACGGCATTCCCGAAACCATCCTGGCCCTGGTTATTCCCGTTGCCATGATGGCCGTACTCTTCACCATCGATGCCGAACTGGCCCTCATAACCCTGCTCCCAATCCCCCTGACCGCCTACCTGGTCTATCGCTATGTCGCCAAGGTGCGCCGGATGTGGCGCGGTATCCGTGCCCAACTGGCCGAAGTAATCGCTCAGATTCAGGACAATCTGTCCGGTATCGCCATCATCAAATCCTTCGTGCAGGAAAACCAGTGCGCCCAACGGGTCGAGGCAAATAGCCGCAACTTCCGCGATCGCATGATTCAGGCCAATTCCGTCTCCCTCATCCCCAACGGACTGATCGAGGGCGCCGGCGGTCTGGGAATTGTCCTGGTGATCTGGAGCGGGGGGACCGCCGCCCTGGCAGGGGAAATCTCGCTAGC
>CAXFTV010000636.1:0-3161 GCA_964005845.1 uncultured bacterium | reverse complement strand
TTGATCACGATTACGTGGTCCCCAACATCGGCGTGGGTAGCATATGTAGGCTTGTGTTTGCCCTTTAAAATTCGGGCAATTTCGCTGGCCAGGCGCCCAAGCACTTTATCGGTGGCATCAACGACAAACCATTCGCGAATTATTTCTTTTGATTTAGGCGAAAACGTTTTTTCAGTCATTAGCTTTTTCCAGTGGAACATCATTAATCGACACCGGCAAACCGTCTCGTCCCCCCATCCGGTTGCCGACTTTTATCTTTTTGCAATAAAGGTCTTAAGCTAAGTCCTTTATTGCAACTTGTCAAGACTGGGACCGGCCTCTAGTGCGCCGGTAGCGCAGCACTAACCAGGCTAGTACAAGAAAAATAAATACAATCCAGTAAAGGTTGTATTTCTCGAGGAAATGGACCGCTTCGCTCCAGTTTTGGCCCAGCAGAATACCAGCGTATAAAAGCAGACCATTCCAAATCCCCATGCTGATTGAGCCGCAAATCGCTACTCGCTTCCAATTCATTCCGCCGATACCAGCGGCAATGGCAATTACCGATCGAATGCCACTGAGAAAGCGGTTGGCCAAAATGAGAGATTGTCCGTATCGCTCAAGCCATTGTTCGGCCTTGAGCAAACTTTGCCGAGAGAAAAATCGCCCCTTTGCCCTGCCAAAGAAGGCGCGGCCCTGCTTGTAGCCCAGATAATACATTGTCATGAAGCCCAAAGTTCCCCCGACACAGGTGACCAGATATACTGGCTGCCAATCCAGCGAGCCTCGCCCAACCAAATAGGCGCTAAACACTACGACGGTATCCCCGGGAACGGGGGGAATTACATTCTCCAGAAAAGCACTGAGCAACAGGAATCCATAGGCCCATAGCGGGTCCATCTGGCCGAGAGCCTCAATAAAAGAATCCATATACTCTTTCATGGGCTCAAATCTCTACGAGGGCTACGGCCTGCGCCATAATCCCCTCTTCACGGCCCACAAAACCCAGCTTTTCAGTAGTTGTAGCTTTGAGGGATATATTATCAGGAGCCAACTCTAACACCGTGGCCAATTGATTTGCCATAGAATCCAAGTGAGGTGCAAGCTTGGGCTTTTGCGCCATTATAACGGCATCAATATTGAGGATTGTAGCACCTTTCTCAGCCAGTGAATCCCGCACTTCACCAAGCAAAACCAGGCTGGAGATATCTTTGTAGCGGAGATCGGAGTCCGGAAATAAACGGCCAATATCGCCACCTCCGGTTGCCCCTAGCAGAGCATCTATAATGGCATGGGTCAGTACATCGGCATCTGAATGTCCCGCCAGCCCGCGCGCAAAGGGAATGGCAAGCCCTCCCAGAACCAATTTTCGCCCTTCTGCAAAGGCATGCACATCGACGCCCTGACCAACGCGCATCCGCCGCGTTTGCATACTCTTCCCCTCCTCCTGCTCGACGAGCCATTCGGCCCAGGCCAGATCTGATGGAGTCGTAATTTTTATATTGCCAGGCTCTCCCTCTACCACCCGCACCTCATGCCCGAGCGCTTCGACTAAAACGGCATCATCGGTCGCCACCAGAGCAGGGGGACGCCCTTGGTGAGCCCGCAACAAGAGAGGGCGCCTAAAGGCCTGAGGTGTCTGAATCTGCCGCAATCCACCGCGCTCCGGTGTTTCCTGGACGCGTCCATCTGCCACTTTCTTGATGGTCTCCGCGACCTCTACTCCAGCGATGGCGGCACCGTGTTCCAGGGCCCCATCAATTACCCGTTGCAACAGTTCCTGGGACACGAAGGGACGCACCGCGTCATGCACCACCACGATCTCATCCTGGGCAACTGTGGCCCGTAGACCAGCGTAGACGGATTCGTGGCGCTCTCCCCTTCCATGGACCAGTTGACGTATCTTGCTAAAACCGTAGCCATCCAACACCTGGCGCTGGCAGTACTCCCTATCCTCGGAACGCAATACCAGGATAATACTAGATATCAGCCGGCTTCTCTCAATACGGGACAGCGTATGCCAGAGTATAGGTCTGCCGTCCAGGGGCAGATATTGCTTGGGCATTTCCCGGCCCATGCGGTGCCCTCGCCCTCCGGCCACAACGATCGCCACAACTTGGGGATAGTTCATGGATAATCTATTTCACATTCACAGTAAAAGCATGGCATCGCCGTAGCTATAAAAACGATAGCCCTCGGCCACCGCTGTATTATAGGCATCGAGAGTTTTTTCTCGTCCGGCAAAAGCCGCCACCAAAAGTAAGAGGGTAGATTGCGGCAAATGAAAATTGGTCACCAGTGCATCCACTGCTCTGAAATCATAAGGAGGGTAGATAAATTTATCCGTCCAGCCGCAGGTGGCGCGGAACTCCCCGTTACCAGCGGCAATAGTCTCGAGGGCGCGCACGACAGTGGTCCCCACGGCAATTATTCTTCCCCCCTGCTGCCGGCAGCGGCACAGTGCTGCGGCACTCTCCTCGCTAACTTCGAAGTACTCGGGCTCCAGGCGATGTTGCCGGGGATCGCCAGTGCGCACCGGTTCAAAGGTGCCTGGCCCCACGTGCAGAACTAATGGCACGACTTTGGCCCCTTGAGATTCGATCTCGCCGAGGAGGGGAAGAGTGAAATGCAGGCCCGCCGTGGGTGCAGCTATGGCCCCGGCATGCTGGGCGAATACCGTTTGATAGCGGCAAGAATCCTCTTCTCGGGGTTGGCGTTCGATGTAGGGGGGTAGAGGTACCTCGCCGGCTGCTTCCAGCACAGAAGCGACATCCTCCCCCTCAAAATCTACCAGGAAACGGCCCCTTGGCGCCCTGCCGATAATTAGCGCATGCAATGCGCCCCCAGCCAGTGCAACCCGGGTACCCGGAGACAGGCGCCGACCGGGGCGGCCCATGGCCAACCAATATCCTCCCTCCTGGCGTATGAGCAATAATTCGACTTCTGCACCCGTCCCCACGCGCACACCTCTTAGCCGCGCCTTCACAACCCGGGTCTGGTTTATAACAAGGAGGTCAGACGGGCCTAAAAAATTTACGATATCTTTGAAAAGATAGTGTTGGATTGAGGACTTTGCCCGATCGAGGACGAGAAGGCGCGATCGATCGCGTTTGGACGCGGGATACTGGGCGATGAGATCATTCGGCAGGTTGAAATCGTAGTCTTCAAGCTTCATGAGATGA
>CAXFTV010000635.1:0-10880 GCA_964005845.1 uncultured bacterium | reverse complement strand
CGCATCGACCACAGCCTCCACAATTTGAGCCTGCTGAAGACGTTCGCGGGGAAATTGCGCTTGCGAATGGTGGACGACTACTGCGATATCCGCTTGCTCGGCGAGCGCATTCGCTTCCGGGCACCCATCGGCTTGAAGCTGTCGCTGTGCCCCCTGGCCGGTGCGGTGGGCGGCGTCGAGACGAGCGGGTTGCGCTTTCCGCTGCGCCGCGAGCGCCTGGTACCTGGTGTGCGCGACGGCATCTCCAATGAAGTGGTCGAGAGCGAAGTCGAGATCAGAGTTGGCGAGGGAGATCTCCTGCTGTGTTTGCACCGGGAGTTCGGGGTGGATACCAATGCGGTAGTTGTGCTGGATTCCTAGCTTTTTATCAGCGTGAGCGCCGGGGATCGCTTCCAGTATTGACAGTGCGACCGGCGTTTCTATATACTCTCAGTGTCGGGTCCAGAAGTTCCATAGCAACGCTTAGCGGGAGAAAAAATTATGATAAGGGTAGCCGGATCGACTTTTGCATTTGGCGATATCAGCCTCGAGGACTCCTGTGATATTCTCGTAGATCTCGGCTTCACACTGGCAGATGTCGGGGCCAGCGGCTGGAGCACCTTCACGGCCTATGTGCCGCAGCAGGTAGTGCAAAATCCAGACGATACCGAGGCCGAGGCCGAGCGCATCAAGAGGATTATGGACGGCAAGGGCCTCGGCGTGTCCGAGCTCTTTATCTGCGACTTCGGGCAAGCGATCAATCACCCCGATGCAGAGGAACGGGCGCGCAGCCGCGAGCTTTTTGCCAAGTTTTCGGCCATTGCCGGCAAGGCCGGATTCGAAAGTGTGATGATGCTGCCCGGCAATGTCCACGAAGACCTCGGACAGAGCTACGACGAAGCTTTTGATACCTCGGTCCAGGAATACAAATGGATGGTGCAAACGGCCCAGGAAAACGGCGTGCAGCTCAACTTTGAACCCTGTATCATGTCCATAGCCCTGGAGCCGGACCAGGCTAAGAATTTGGTCGAGGCAGTTCCGGGGCTGGGGTGCACTCTGGATTACGCCCACCAGGTGCAGATCGGTCTCACTAATGCCGGTATTGAACCCATGCATCCCCTGGCCAACCACTTTCACGTCAAGCAGTCGGCCGAAGGCGAGTTCGAGGTCAAGACCGATGCGGGTAATGGCGTCATCGATTTCGATCGCCTCATGCGCAAACTGAAGAGCGATGATTACGATGGTGTGGTCACGGTAGAGTTCGTCGCCGCCCCGGACGTAATCGAGGCCGGATGGGACATGAAAGTGGAAACCGGCAAAATGAAAAAGGTCATTGAGGATGCGCTGGAGGCCGCCTGATAAAACTGCATTTAGATCTATGAAGAGCCCCGCAGCGCTGCCAGATTGAGTCTGTGGGGCTCTTTTTATTTACTGCTAGGTAGCCGCAGGCTGCGAGGTGCGGGCCAGACAGGCAGCGAGTCTGCGGATCGTTTATATTGGTCCGCGGTATAAATTACGCTTGTTCCCGTGCACATACATTTTTCCGGAAGGGGATTAGAAGACGCGATGGCTGCTCCAGAGAAGTTAAGCGCGCAAGATTATCAGGCGAAAACAACCCGCTCCCAAGACCTCTATCAACGTGCCAGAGAGGTGTTTCCCAGCGGCGTCACCCACGATACTCGCTACCTGCGGCCCCATCCGATTTCGGTTGCGCGGGCCCAGGGGGCACACAAATGGGATGTCGACGGCAACGAGTACATCGACTATTTCGGTGGCCATGGCGCTCTGCTGCTGGGGCACAATCATCCCGTCGTGGTCGAGGCCGTCAGAGAACAGCTCGAAAAAGGAACGCACTACGGCGGTTCCCATGAACTGGAACTGGAATGGGCCGAGCTGATTGTCGATATGATACCCTGTGCCGAAAAAGTGCGCTTTACCAGTTCGGGGACAGAGGCCAGTCTGCTGGGGATGCGGGTCGCCCGGGCTTTTACCGGCAAGGACAAGATCCTCCGCTTCGAGGGCCACTTTCACGGCTGGCACGACCAGGTCGCCTTTGGCGCCAAAGAGCATGCCGGCGGCTCCCTGCCGGCTGGCATCCCCCCGGGTCTCGAGCAGCATATCGTCTTGTGTCCGCCCAACGATCTGGACCAACTCGCCGCGCTCCTCGCGCATCGAGACGATATCGCCGCAGTCCTCATCGAACCTACCGGGGCGACTTTTGGACGGGTGCCGACCCGCGGCGAATTTCTGCTGCAACTGAGAAAGCTCACCGAGGAGCGCGGCATTTTGTTGATCTTTGATGAAGTGATTTCGGGTTTCAGAGTGGCGCCCGGCGGCGCTCAGGAGCACTTCGGGGTGCGCAGCGACCTGGCCTTCCTGGCCAAGGTTTTAGCCGGGGGCTACCCGGGTGGTGCGCTGGTGGGCCGCGCCGAAATCATGGATGTAATGGGTTTGAAAAACGATCCGCAGTGGAATGCCGAACACCAGGTTTCACACTACGGCACCTTTAATGCCAATCCGATTTCCGCCAGCGCCGGTCTGGCGGCATTGAAAATGGTGGCCTCGACCGACGTGGTCCAGCGGGCCAACCGCAACGGCGCCCTGTTGCGCGATGCGTTGAACCAGGTCATCAAAGAGGCCGGTCTGAACTGGACCGCGTACGGAGAGTTTTCCGAATTTCACATCTTTGCCAACCGCGAAAATAGGGACATCGGCCTCGAGGATATCCGCGCCGGCAGGGTGCATCCCGCGCTATTCAAGGGGGGGACGCCAGCGCCGCTGACCCACAAAATCCGCACTGGCTTGATGACTCAGGGGGTGGATGTCATGCCCTGGCCGGGGGGACTGGTTTCGGCGGTGCACTCCAGCGCAGATATCGAGCGGACCGCTGCCGCGTTCAAGGCGATGCTGGCGGCAGGGATTTGAACGCGGGCAAAGTAGTGGTCTGGGGCAACGCCCGCGCGTCGTCTCCCGCAGTCGGCGCGTGGAACGAGTGCGGGTGGTGGGCCCGGAGGTGGTCTGCAGAGCCGGCGAGGTCGTTCCCCGCACCGCAGCCTTTCCCCCTATAATCTTTAGCGCTTGTAGCAGCGGCGGGAAATAACCGCATAGCTATCGACTGCACAAGGCCTTCCCGAAAGGGTCGCTGCAACTTATCAACTGTATATTGCGCGTTGTTCGGCATCTCTTTTTAAGTCTGCGTCTTCGCAGCTTTCAAGGGTCTGGATCTTGTGCAAATATTCCTCTGGTACACCAATCTCTTTGGCCCCAACTACTACGTGATTTAGATACCAGGAATAGGGCTTGAGCGATGGATCTATTTTAGTTGCGCAGTATGTAAAAGCCGCTATGATGTCGCCGGACTCACTGCATAGATTTACCCGCTTTTCAGCGTATCCATAGCCCAAACTCTCGGCTTTATCTAAAGCGGTTTTTTCACGTTTATCTATCTCGAACAAGGCCCCTATTACCGCGTCTTCCGGGCGTCCCGTTTGAAAAGCATCGCATTTGGCAGAACCATCTTTACCTGCTTTATGAAAGCGCAAATCGTGTTGTTCGAGAAAGAAGAGGCCAAGCCTGTTGGCGCTGGGCACTCTGTTTCTCAATCGCAAAAGCGACATATTCGAACCATAGGCGAAATACTTCATCTTGAGCCCGACTCTTTTAGCCTTTCAAACTGTCGCTGCGTTTGCGCCAGCGCCAAAGCGCCCGTGTCCCTGAGGGGCTATGACGGCCCCCACTACTGCCTCGGGATCGGGGACCAAACTATACATACCTCAGCAGGAATTGTTCCAGGGCATCGGCAAAGGGCCCCGTCAGATTGTGTTCGTGGACCTCGGCGCGGAAGTCGATGCGGTCTTCGGCGTCGTAAAGACGGTAAATACCCCGGGTGAAGCTTTCCACATGATCGAAGCCGCTGACCGGCCACCACTCGTCTGGCAGGTTGGCGCGTACCAGCAGCGGACGCGGTGCAATGGCGCCGTGCAGGTGTTCGATGTCACAGACATTCAGAATGCCGAAGGGAAAGGGCGATGAATCCGCGTTGGCGAAGTAGGAAGACATTTCGGCCATGTGAATCGCGAATGTGGTCGCCGAACAGATCGGCGCGGCGGCGCAGAAACGCTCGTCCAGCGCGGCGCTGAGCCAGGTGTCCATGCCGCCCTGGCACAGCCCGGCCACGGCCACGCGGGCGGGATCGATATCGGTACGGGAGCGGAGGTATTCGCCGCATCGGATCGTTTCTGCTGCCCGCATTGCCAGCTGGCTGATGCCGATCACATCGCCCATGCCCATGAACAAGGTCATGCCCCGCCGGGCCTTGTCCTCAAAATCGGAGGTTTCGCCGAAGGGTGCATGGTCGGGAATGAGCACTGCATAGCCCTGCTGCGCCATGCGCACCGCGAACGCCTGATAAGCTGGCTTCCATTTATCTTCCGGCCAGCCCGGATTCCAAACCATGGCAGGCAGCAGTTGATCTGGCGGTGTCTGCGGACGAAATACGAAGGAGGGAATTGCGTAGTCTTCGTCCACCGTGACATCCACCCGTTCGACCACAGTGTCCTCGCCCACATCGAGGCAGGCGCGCACGAGGCTGTCTCCCAGCGGCGCAAATTCGGGAATGCCAATGACGCGCGGCAGGTCGGTACGCATTTGGGTGCGGAACGCCTCCCACATCTCCTTAGTCGCAAAGTCCCGCGGCAACGCCGCCGCTTTGCGCACCACCTGTTTTTGCAGCCAGCGGATGGCGTTGGTCTTCTGCCCCAGTGGTTCGTCATTGAGATGATTGGTGGGTACGAATTGGTTCGGCAAAGGGGTATTGAGGGTGGACATAGGGGCCTCCAGCAGGTGTGTACTTTAAATATCGAGCGAAAAATAAATATCGGGCGCGGGGATCGCTCCCAAGGGCGAGGCCATGGCCACTATGCCCCGGTCAAGCGGGTCGGCGGCGCTAAACTATTGCCGCGTGCGGCCCTTCGCTTCGCACCAGGGGTCAAAGCGGTTCCACGACCAATATTCTCATTTTCCTGGGCGCTGAGGTCCTGGGCCCAAGTCTCAGTTATCTTCCACCGACCCATCTTCAAACCTGAGTTCTTCGCGCAACTGCGGTTTATAAGGGTGGGCCCTGGCAACGTCCTCGTTTAAATCGAGTCCGAGGCCGGGGGTGTCCGGCAGCTGCACAAAACCGTTCTCGATTTGAAACTTGTGCCCGAAGAACAGCTCATCTCTCCAGTCCGTCGACTTTTTCAAGGGTTCGGCTGCATATGAGCCCATCTCCTGGATGACGCTGTTTGGACAGTTCATACCCAGGTGGATCTCCGCAGTGATACCGACTTTGCTGTAGGTGATGTGGGGCGATACCTGGATGTATTGCGCTTCCGCCATCGCCGCAATTTTCTTGAACTCGGAGATGCCGCCGCAATGGACGACATCGGGATTCAGATAGGACACCAGGCGCTTGCCGATGATATCCTGAAAACCCCACTTCATAAAATTCCGCTCGCCCATGCAAAGCGGCACCGAAGTGCGGTCGCTCAGCCATTCGAGTGCATCATTCGTTCCTTCCACCTGGATGGGTTCTTCGACCCAGAAGGGGCGATAGGGCTCGATCGCCTTGCAGTACTCCAGTGCCATAGCTGGGTTCAAACGTCCATGGGCATCGATGAGGATATCGAAATCATCGCCAGCCTCGAGCCGCATTTCCTCAATTTGTTTGACCGCCCGTCCAAGATCCCAGGGCATGGGAAGGGTGAGATTATCATCTACTTTGGTAACTGGCGGTCCGGTCTTGATGGCATTGCAGCCGATGCTCCTGGCGAATTGGACGCCGGATTTGCCGCTTCCCCCGGTGTAGATGCGGACCTTATCCCGCGCCGCCCCGCCGAGGAGTTTGTAGATCGGCAAGCCTGCTATTTTTCCGAGAATGTCCCACAGCGCGATATCTATTGCGCTGAGCGCCGTGCTGAAGAGAACCCCGACGTGCCAGCGGTTCCAGCGGTACAATCCCTGCCAGAGATATTCGATATTCGTCGGGTCTTTCCCGATGAGATGCCCTTCCATGTCTTTGATGCATTGGGCGATGGTTCCCACTTTGTTGTCACTGATCGAACCTTCACCCAGTCCGCTTATCCCGGCGTTGGTCCTGATCTTCACGAAACAGCAGTTGCCCTCCACCAGGAATGTATCCACAGCGGTTATCTCGATTCCCGAATACTTAGCCTTGGGTTCGTCCTGCATGGTTTGCGCCTCCGTGAAGCGATAAAAAAAAGAGAATAATTATATGGTAAATCGATGTTGTCGGCCCCTGGTCAAACCAATCAATTTAGTGGTGGTTCGAGAATGGCGCCGGCGGCAACTCCGGGAAAGCGGCGGGCAGCTGCGCATTGGCACCATGCAGGTCGAGGGAATTGCGCAATTGCGGCCCGGTCTGCTTTTATTGCACCATCGCCATGTAGTCCGGCCGCACCGGCCAGAAAACGTCCACCACGTCGACGCCCTCCGGGCTGATACTGGCCGCGTGCACCATGCCGCCCGGCTGTAGAATGACGTCCAGGTTGTCGCCGCTCATGGGATGCCAGCCCTCGTCGATGCCCTCCTGCATATCGCCCTGCAGCACGATCATCAACTGATCTTCGGGGTGGAAGTGGTGCGGGAACGAAGAGTTGCCGTCCATGCGTATGAAGCTCAGCATGAAGTTTCTGCCCCACATCAGAGTTGTGTGCGCGGTCGGCTTTGCCGCCGGGTCGCGGCCCGGCATGAGGATCGGTTTGCGCGGGATGGCATCGCCACTGTAGACTTTGCCCGCTTCCAGGGATGCTTCTACGCCCTGATCTGGAAAGGTGATATCGGCGCCGGCGGGCAGGGGCGTGCCGGCCAGAGCGAGGTGATCGGGCCGCACCGGCGAAAAGACTTCCATCGCCACCAGGCCTTCGGGACCTGCCTGCAAAGAGCGGCGCATGCCTTCGGTGAGATAGAGGAAAGAGCCGCTGCTCAGCTCCAGGGTTTCATTGTCCAGGGTGCAGGTGGCCGAGCCGCGCTGCACGGCGGTGATGAGCTCACCGCGCATGGATTGGTCGGGGTAGGTGGATCCGGGGGCCATTTCGAGCCACTCCAGCAGAGTGCCCCGGCCCCAGGAAAGCGAGGCTTTGACGCCGGCGGCAATTTCAATGGCCGGCAAAGCGGCGGTGGGGTAGACTTTGCCGGGTTCCAGGTCAACTGGCACCTCGGGTTGTGGAACATCGCGCTGGCGGCTTGTCAAACCGCGTTTCCGAATGGATTCGGCGCTGCGTTCTTGCCAGCTGGACATTGGTTTTCTCCTTTTCCTTTTATCTGAACCAGTCGTAGTTGAGAGCCAGGCTGCGGTCGGCCAGCGGCAATTCGACCTGGTCGCCGCCGCGGGCAGAAGATTGCTTCAGGGCGATTTCGACCTCCAGGGCCACGGCCACCCTGCGGCCCGAGTTTTTGGGTTCGTCGAGGCGGCCTTCGATGCAGTCGATGACATCCGCCAGGGAATAGACCGCGCCGTAGGGAAATAGCATCTGGGGCTCGGGCCAGGGCATTTCTACGCGCTGGCCCGCTGTCAGATTTTCCAGGTTTTGCCACAGATGCCATTTGTAGTTGGAGTCAAAAATGATTTCGCCCCGGCTGCCGGTCAAGCGCAGCTGGGGGGCTCCTTTTCTGAAGTGGACTACCTGACCGCCGCCGGTGACCAGCATGCCCTGCCCGGTAAATTCGTCGCTGCCACCCGGGCCCTCGAACTCGTCGCTGCCGGCGCCGCGCCGCGGTGCATCGCCCGCGCCGGCGACCCAGGCGGGGGTCTGGTCGAGGAAATAGGACCAGCCCTGATGCTGAGAGTTGGCGCCCGGGGCCTCGATGGAAATGAGCTCGCCAATGGCACCGCTGTGGAGCAGCTCTTTGGCGCGCGCAAAGGAGGGGTGGGTGGTGGTGATAGCACCGCAGGAAAGGGGCACTCCAGCGCGGGCACAGGTGTCGACCATGCGGTCGGCCTCTTCCAGGCTATGGCACATCGGCTTTTCGGTGAGAATGCCGCGGGCGCCGTTTTCAACCGCACAGCAGGTGAGATCGGCACGCCCTTTGGTGTTGGTGGCAATGGCGACGATGTCGGGCTTTTCGCTTTCCAGCATGGCGACTGCGTCGGTGTAGGTCGCACTTATGCCGTAGCGTTCAGCAAAGGCTTTGAGGCGGCCGGCATCGCGGTCGACGCCGGCGATCAATTCTACCTCGGGGCGGTCCCACAGGGCCTCGGAATAGGTTTCGGCAAGCTTTTCCCGACCCGGGTGGTCGTGGTAGTGAAAGGTGCGGTGGACGGCCAGGTCGGGGGTGGGGCGATCTATATCGTCGATCTCAAAGAGGTCGCCAATGCGCTCGGCCAGGTCGTAGAGCAGACCCATCCAGCCCAGACCGATAACGGCGCCGCGGTAGGTTGCCATTTTTATCTCCTGTGCTTGAGTTCAGCTTAGTAGCCGCGTTCCTTGAAGAAGGGTTTCACCATGTCGATATAATCGAAACCAAGGGGGCGATAGACCCCCATCCAGAAATAGGGCACGGCCCCGCGACGGCACATTTCGTCGATGAACTGAGCCTTGATGACGTACATGATAATGAGGTTGATAATGCCCGTTGCCGGGCTTACCGCTTCGTCGCGGCCGGGGATGGGGATGGTGCCGGCGGCCTCGGGGCAGCGGTTGTCGAAGTAGCTATCGCAGCGCTGTTGCAGGGCGCGGCCCTCAGGTGATCCGATACCGATGATATAGTTGCCGTTGGCGCGGGCGGCGTCGGCCCATGCCAGTTCCCGGGGGTCGTCGGCGCTGACGGCGGCGATCAGGAAGGTATCTTTATTGCCTCCCGCGGCGGCGGGGCGCGGCTCGAAGGCATTGCTCAGCATGACGCCCTGGGCTACCGAGGTCGCCTCGCTCTGCACGCCGCCGTTGCGGCTGCGCACGTAGAAGCGACCGCCGGCGATGATGCGCTTGGCCACCGCGGCAGCCAGGGCATTGGCGCTTTCCAGATCGCGGCGGTGGAAATCCTCCAGGCGTTGCAGCATGAGGTCCAGGTACTGGCTGCCAATGCTGCCGTCGGGAGTCTGATCCGTGGCCAGGGCATGGGCAACTTCGGCCGTGAGCATCCAGTGAATGGAGCAAGTGCCGATTGCCGAGCCGGGGCAGATGGCCATTTCCGGCACTTCTGGGGCCTGTACCAAACCCTGTTCCCAGGGGATGTAGGATTCCAGAACTTGCGAGGCAACATCCGCGGGCATCCAGTCGTTTGCGTTGGCTCTGACCTGGCCCGGAGGGGTGCTGGGGTTGTTGGCATAGCAGGTCGTGATGACCACCACGTAGGCTCCGGCCTCACGCGCCCCGAGGGTATCGGCGGAGACGCTGTTGGTAAGCAGCACATCGCCGGGCCCCATGGCGGCGTACTGCTCTGGGGTAAAGCCGGCGGAAGAAAACTCGAAGAGGGCCGGGTTGCCCTCGCGCTCGTTTGCCAGTTCCAGGCGGGGCATGTGACCGGAAACCGCGTTGACGTAGACCTTGCGGCCACTCTTCAATGCGGCGGTGCAGCGCGCGGCGAGTGCGCCGATTATGGCGGCGTCGCCGCGCAGCGCGCGCAGTATTTTCAGTGCGTTCTGATAGTATTCCTCGCCAAAGTCGATAGTGCGGCCCCAGGTGTGCTCCGGATTGCTCATTCTTCTTTCCTTTCGGATTTGGCCAGTCTCAATAACCGCGCGCCTCGAAGAAGGGGCGCATGAGGTTGTTGTAATCGCCGCCGAGAAGGCGATAATACCCCATGTAGAAATAGGGTACGGCCCCGCGACGGCACATCTCGTCGACGAACTGGGCGGTGAGAGTGTAGGCGATGATATTGTTGAGGATACCGGTGGACGGGCAGATTTTGTCGTCGCGTCCGGGAATGGCAATGACGCCGGCTGTTTCGGCGCAGCAGTTGTCGAAGTATTCGTCGCAGCGCTGCCGCAGGGAGTCATTGTCGGAGGGGCCAATGCCGATGGTGTAGTTGCCGTTCTGGCGCGCCGTTTCGGCCCGTTCAATATCTCGCGGGTCGTCGGCGCTGAGGGCGGGGATCAGGAAGGTGTCTTTGGCGCCGCCCTCAGCGGCGGGGCGCGGCTCAAAGGCATTGGTCAGCATCAGGCCCTGGGCGACGCCGCTGGCCTCGCTTTCGACACCGCCGTTGCGGCTGCGCAAAAAGTAATGACCGCCGCCAATGATCCGCCGCGCTATTTTTTCAGCTACTTCATTGATGCGGCCGATGTCCCGTGCATAGAACTGTTCCAGGCGTTCCAGGAGCAGCTCCAGGTACTGACGTCCCACTTTGCCCGCCGGGGAAGTAGCGGTGGCAAGGGCGTGCATCACTTCCGCCGTGATCATCCAGTGGATCGCGCAGGAGCTGTTGCCGGAACCGGGAAACACGGCCATTTCGGGGACGGCGGGAATGTGTACCAGCCCTTGTTCCCAGGGGATGTGGGATTCGATGACCTGTGAAGCCACGTCTTCGGGCAGCCAATTGTTTGGATTGGGATGGACCTGGCCCGCGGGAGTATTGCGGTGGGTGACATAGGCAGTGGTAAAGACCACCACGTAGACCCCGGCTTCGCGCGCCTGCAGTACGGGCTCGGCCACCTGGTTGGTCAGCAGGACATCACCTGCTCGCATGGACTCGAATTGTGCGGGGCTGCAAGAGTCGGCACCGCTGAATTCAAAGGGTGCCGGATTGCCTTCGCGCTCGTTTGCCAGTTCTTCGCCGGGCATATGTCCGGTGGTGATATTGGCATAGACCTTGCGGCCGGCACGCAGGGCATCGACGCAGCGTGCCGCGGCTGCAGCCATGATGCCGGCGTCCTGGTAGATGGCGCGCAATAATTGGGTCGCTCG
>CAXFTV010000634.1:0-4124 GCA_964005845.1 uncultured bacterium | reverse complement strand
GTATTCCCTACAGGTGGGTGCTACCTGCCCCGAGGGCTCACTCGAATACCCGGGTGCTCAGGTAGCGCATGCCGCTGTCGCAGAGAATCGTGACCACCTTTTTCCCCGCGCCCAGCTCGCGCGCTACTTCCACCGCCTTGAAGGCATTAGCGCCGGCTGAAATCCCCACCAGCAAGCCCTCTTCCCGGGCCAGCCGGCGCGCCATTTTATAGGCCTGATCATCGCTGATGGTGCGCACCTCGTCGACCGCCTGGGGATTGTACACCTGGGGCACGAACCCAGCCCCAATGCCCTCGATATAGCTGAATCCGGGCTCGCCTCCGGAGAGCACCGGCGAACCCTGGGGCTCCACCGCAATGACCTGGACCCGGGGCAGCGCTTCCTTGAGGACCTCGCCAATACCGCTCACCGACCCCCCCGTACCAACGCCGGCGACCAGAGCATCGATATCGTCGTCCATTTGCGCCAGGATTTCCCGCCCGGTGGTGCGCCGGTGGATTTCGGGATTGGCGAAATTGGTGAACTGCTGCGGCAGAAAATAGTCCGGGTGCTGGCTCTTGAGTTCCAACGCTTTGTCGACGGCGCCGCGCATGCCCTCCGCGGCCGGGGTCAGGATCACCTCGGCGCCGTAGGCCTGCATCTGCATGCGGCGCTCCAAGCTGGCGGTGTCGAACATGGTGACGATCAGTCTGTAACCCTTTACGGCGGCCACCATGGCCAGCCCGATTCCGGTATTGCCGCTGGTCGGTTCGACGATAGTGCCCCCGGGCCTGAGCTGGCCGGCAGCTGCAGCCGCCTCGACCATGGCCAGGGCAATCCGATCTTTGACGCTGCCGCCGGGATTGGCCGCTTCCAGTTTGCCCCAGACTTCGGCCGCCCCCTCCTCCACCACGCGATTGAGCCGCACGATCGGCGTGGCACCGATCAACTCCAGAACATCGTTTGCTCGCCTCATGGTATTTCCCCCTCAGGGCGCGCGCGGGTCCAACCGCTGCAGGCGCTGGCGGATATCTTCCGCCACCTCTGGCCGCACCTGTCCTGCGCGCCGCAGGTATTCTCGATAATTCGCCAGTGCTTTAGAGGCCTGTTCCAGGGCCTCCTGGGAACGTGCCAGTCCGTAGTAAAAAAACACTTTGTCCGGGGCCCGAAGCAAGCCGCGGGCAAAAACCTGCGCCGCCTCTTCGTAGGTGCCTCGATCGTGGAGCAACCAGCCGAGATTGTTCAACGCATTGGCGTGGTCGGGCTGCAGCTCCAGGGCCCGCCTGTACAGGGCAATGGCTTGTTGTTCTTTGCCCTGGACGGCATATAGATTGGCCAGATTGGAGCTGGCTTCGGCCATCCCCGGGTCCAGCTCGAGCGCGCGCAAATAGGCGGCTTCGGCCTCTTGGATGCGTCCCTGGGCTTTGTACACAGTCCCCAGGCGGCGCTGAATATCTGCCGAACCGGGTTTTAAATCCCGCGCTCTGAGCAGCAATTCCGCCGCCAATTCCACCTGGTTGAGACGGCGGTAGAGCTCGGCCAGATTGATCTGCGTCTCGGTGTGATCGGGATTTAAGGCCAGAGCCGCGCGGTACGCATTTATAGCCTCCTCAATCCGCCCCAGAGCGCGCAGGGCATTTCCTCTATTATAATGCACCTCTACCACGGCGGGGGCAATGCGGGCGGCTTGCTCATAACTTTGCAAGGCCTCTCTCATACGCCCCTGCTGCTCCAGAGCGCCGCCCAGGTGCATGTGGGCGCGGTACTGGCCAGGAGCCTTGGAGACGGCATCGCTCCACAGGGAGAGCTCATCTTTCCAAACCGGATTGCGCTGATGGCTCAAAATGCCCAATAGCAATACCAGCCCCCCCGCACCCATCCGCCAGCGACTCCACCTCCGCGATAGGCACCCCGACAAGCCTAAACAAGCACATCCCAGGGCCAGCGACAGGTAGAGCCGGTGCTCGTTGACCAGCACATTGAGGGGCACGACCGAGGCCGGCAAAAGGGCCAGCACCATCCATCCGGCCACTAAGAGAGCCGGTTGCGAACGCCAAATACATAAAGCAGCGCCGATGGTGGCCAGCAAAGCAAGCGCCAGAGCCACCGGGGCGGCCCCCAGGCCGGAGGATACATCGAGCGGATGCTCCACACTCAGCCGCACCGGCAAAACCAGCAGGTGCAAATAATAAATGGCGGCCTTGGCCTGGGTGGCAATCTGCTCCACAGCCGGACGGATGGGCGTTCCCAATGCCCCCTCGATCCAGCTGCGCACCAGCAGCAGGTAGGTCGCGCTCAAGGCCCAGTAGCCCAGATGGCAGGGCAGCACAAAACTGAGTCCGCGGCGATGGCTTTTTTCGCGCCGCAAGAACTCGTAGAGCAGTAGCGCTGCCGGCAGGGTGATGGCAATGGACTTGCACAGCAGCGCACCGGCATAGGCCAGCAGCGACAAAGCGCCGCACAGGACGGCTATCCTCCCGCCCTGAAAATATCTCTTGCGGCCCTGCAGGTAGGCCAGCAAAGCGGCCAGGTAAAAGCATGCGGCCAGCGACTCGGAGCGACTGCTTACGTAGTTGACGACCTCGGCGTTCACCGGATGCAGGGCGAATAGCAGAGCGCCAAGCGCCGCCGGTCGCTCCCCGCCCCCCAGGGTTCGGGCCAGCCCATACACCAGCAGGACACACAGGCCGTGCAAGCCCAGGTTGAAAAGGTGGAAAATCCGGGCATCGAGCCCAGCCAGCCAGAAATTCAGGGCATAGCTGACCAGCACCAGGGGCCGGTACATGGCCCTTTCGGGCATGCTGGAAAACATCTCTGGACGCTGAAAAAAAGCCCCTACATTGGCCAGATCCCGGATGTGGGTATTGGCGGTTAGCGAGTGGAAATCGTCGTAGTGGAAGCTGTTGTGCAGCGCATTCTGGTAGACCAGACAGAGTGCCAGCGCAACTAAAATCAGCAAAGAAAGCGGCGCTTTTAAAACGCGCATCGGACCACCTGATGCCCCACCGCACGAGCTCTCGGCAGGCACGGAAAAAAGGGTGGCAGTCCGCTCCGCATGCCGAAGGGACTGCCCAAACTAGAATCGCGACTTCAAGAAAGACTGCGCCCCCCGGCTATTGCCGGGACTATGGCGACTTTATCTCCCTCACTTAGAAGGGTGTCGGCGCCATCCAAAAAGCGAATATCTTCGTCGTTGAGGTAGACATTCACGTAGCGCCGAATCTCTCCATTTTCGTCGAGGAGCTTTTCCTTTATGCCGCCGTGAGCCTCTTCCAGGCCCTCCACCAGCTCGCCGATAGTACCGGCCTGGATATCCACCTCGGCCTTGTTGTCGGTCAACTTCCTCAAAGGGGTGGGAATTTGGACAGTTACAGCCATAGCGTTTTCCTCCAATGGCTAGGGTTTAAGTTGTTTTAACTCGTTCTTGGCCCGCGATAAAAGATCGGCATCAGCGCCGATTTTAACAACCTGCCGATAGGCATTTGCAGCTGCGCTCCCCCGCCCGGTGGCACGGTAGAGATTGCCCAGATTGAACCAGGCATCCACATAAGTCGAATCGAGCTGCAGGGCTGCCCGATAGGCCCTTTCCGCCTCTTCCGGGCGCTGCAATGCCTTCAGGGCCGCACCGCGCCCCAGCAGCAGGCGAATTTTTTCTGCCCCGGCATGGGCCAAGGCCCGATCGTAATATTCAAGCGCCCGCTCGGGTTCGCCGCGATGCTGCAGGGCAATATATCCCAGATAGCCCTGGGCAACGCCCTCGGTGTCGTCGTATTCCAGCACCTGCCTATAGTGCTCTGCCGCCTCTTTCCAGCGCCCCTGCTGCATTGACAGGCGAGCCAGATTGAGACGCGCCGGCACGATATCCGGGGAGACCTTTAAAAGGGCCTGAAACTGCTGTCTTGCCTCGGCCAGGCGCCCCTGGTTCAAATAGAGCAACCCCAAATTATTGCGCCCTCCCGGATGCTGCGAGCGCAGTTTCAAGGCGCGCAGGTAGGAAGCTTCGGCCGCCTCTGCATAGACTTGTTTTGCCGCCGGGTCTGCCGTCGACCGTCCCCGCTGCACCAGCGCATCGGCCAGCCGCAAATGGGGCTTTACCATCTGCGGCCCCTTGGCGGCAGCATCGCGCCACAGACTGAGTTCATCGG
>CAXFTV010000633.1:0-6093 GCA_964005845.1 uncultured bacterium | reverse complement strand
TGACACGGTCGAGCGCGTCGAGTGGCGTTATCCGGAGATGAAAAAACCCCTCGAACTGGATCATGAAATCACCGCTGGTCGCGTCTGCTTCCAGATCCCACGCCTCATCGTCTACGGCATGAGCGTCATTCGCCTCAAATCAGACTGAGAACGGGGCACCAGGCACCTGTGTCGTTCCCAGCCCTTCCCACTCGAGCCAGGGGTCGCTCAGCACGGCCGTCATGTACTGCATCTCGCTGGTGTGGTGCTCGCCGGGTCTGTACTCCGTGTGACGGGAGTGTCTGACGCGGAAGAAGACCATCTTGCGCGGCTCCTTGCCCGCGTGCCGGCTCTCGCCGTGGCAGGCTAGGTAGTGGGCCAGCACGGCATCGCCGGTGCGCAACAGCTGCTGCGTGCCCGACGGCCACCAGCCCCCATTCTCCGGGGTGCCGACGTAGCGCGGCGAATCGCCCATGGACCGGGTGGGAGGCGGAATCATGCGTGCCCGGAGTTCCGGGCTTTGGCCCCGCGAAGCGTTGCTGCCTGGCGCCCGGTGCCAGGGCTCCAGCGGCCAGTCCGGGCCGCCCGGACCGAGGGGCCCGCCCGCTGCCGCCTGCTGCGCGAAGAAGGCGGCATTGGCGCGGTGGGATCCGCGCAGCACGGCGAAGTTGCCGCAGTCCGGCTCGGTCTGGTCGTTCAGCGCCACACCGACGAGGCAGGAGAAGCTCAGGATCGGAGCCTCGCGGTCGGGATCGTCCTGGTGTGGCCCCGGATGGATCGCAATGCCGTCCACATGTCCGTTCCAGTCCGCGGGCGAGGGCGTCGGCGCGTCCATGTAGAGGTCGAGCTGCTCCGGCGGCGTGGGGTGGCGCACGGCGATCTGCGCGTTCGTGACCGGCTGGGTCTCCCCGCCGAGCAGCTCCTGCAGCAAGGCGCACAGCGGCGAGCCGTGGTACAGCGCCTGGAGCGCTTCCGCACCCCCGACATTCTCGCTTCCGGCTGCCTCGATCACCGCCGCCGCGGCGCGGCACAGCTCCCGGGGAATCAGTTGTGGGAGGACGACCACGCCGTCCTCGACAAATGCGCGGCGTTTTGCCGCCGTCATTGGTTTGCTAGCCATGCGTGGTTGGGCGCTTTTTAGCGCCGCCGGAATTTCTCTCGCGTTATGGCTTTTGCCCTGCATGCGATTGCCCGAGTCCGGGGGAGAAATACGCGCCCAGGGCAAAGCCCAAAAGTCCGTAGAACCAGAGAGGTCCTCAGCGGAATCTAAAGGAAAAAAGATCGGCGTCCCCCAGCGCGAACCGCAAGCGAATCGGCGTGCCGGCCAGGGCGCCCAGAGCGGGATTTCCCCGCCAGAGCATGGGCTGTTCCAGCGAGTCGCCGTACATCACTTCCGAGTCGTGCAGAGCAAGTCCCGGCAGGGGCACGCCCTGCGCATCCTGTATCTCCACCTGTAAGCTTCCAGCTGCCGAGGTAGCGTAGTTCACAACCAGCTCGGAGCCGGAAAAAACGAGCGGCCGCGTCAGCAGTTCCCCACCGCTCAAGGGGGCGCAGGCCGACACAAAGCCATCGACGCGCAGGGTGTAGCGCCGCAGGTGGCTGGGGCCCGACCGCAAAAATGCCTCGGTGACAAAGAGGGAAATCTCGTCGGGCGCACCCCTGATCGGGGAGGCCGTTTCAATCATGCCCCACAGCACGAAATTGTCCCAGTAGGTCCAGGTGTCCCGCCGGCGCAACCCGGGCCGGATAAAGGACTCGGGCCATATCGAGAAATGCGTCCCGTCGCGGCTGCTCATCAACATGGCGTCGCTCAGGGCCGTCCCCTCGCGGGACGAGAATTGCGCCGCCCGTTTGCGGCGGTGCTCTAGCTCTGGCAGTGCGGCGGTTGCCGCGGTCCAGCCGCGATCGATGTAGCGCATCGGGAAGCCGAGGATGAGGTGGGGAGCGCGATAGTACGGCAGAACGACGTTTTCGTAGAGTTCGTTCACGCGACCGGGCGAATACGACAGAAACTCGGGTTCCGTCCAGTGGATAAAATCCTTCGAGGTGCTGGTGATGATATCGCGCCCGTTGTCGCGCCCATCCCCGGTCAGTCCGGTCTGGTCGTCCGTCGCCAATGCGGGGGCCTGGTCGAGTTCGTCCATGCCCGCCTGGTATGCCGCCATGCGGCGGTGGCGGCAGTAGGACCGGTATTCTTCCCGCTCCGCATCCCAGAAGGCGGAGTGCAGCGAATCGTAGCCCTCGGTGACGGGCTCTTCTGTGAGTTTGCGCCAGCTGATCCCATCTGGCGAGACATAGGCGTATATCCTGCCACTAATGCCGCTTATTCCCTTGTAGCGCTCCGCCGCCGGCACGCCCGGACGGGTGTCCTCGAAGGGGCCGAGATGGCTGGCCCAGCGCTCGCCGCTCTCTGGTGCCAGGATTACGTTGTTGGCGCGCGTCCCGGCCACCTCGAAGAGCCCCAGAGAAGGACGCGTCCAGGTGATGCCGTCGGGGCTTTCGGCGTAACAGCCGTACGAGCTATTCGCATCTACCAGTACAGGAGGGTTTCCCTGATACTCTGCCGTCCCCCCCCTCGCTGCCTGGTAGTAGAGGCGGAAGAGCCCGTCGTCGTCCCGCAGGATGGATATTCCGGAGCACATATTCCCTTCCCAGGGTCGGTCGAAAACCAGGACGACGTCCTGCGGCACGGGATGATGCAGGCGCCGCTGGGCACCGCTGAGAGACTCGATGAGCTCGTCATCGACGAAGAGCTCGAGTCTCGAACCAATGTCGATGGGTTCGCTGCGCATGGGATTCCTCTCGCTTTTAGTTGATATTCACTGTCCTGGGCTCGCTGCCTGCTTCCATCGCAGCGCGATAAATGTTCTGGCCTCTCAGTCGAAGAAGGTGGCATCCTCTTCGGACAGGTGTTTCCTGGCTTCTTCTTCGATGAAGTTAATTCCCAAACCGGGGGTGTCCCAAATGGCCACGTGCCCGTCGACGACGATCGGGTCGGGCAGTCCGTCGACGATGCCGTACCACCAGTCGGGCGCCTGCGGGTACTCCAGGGCGATGTAGTTGCGGGGCAGCGTGGCGGCCACCTGGATGTGGGCGGCCAGCCCGAAGAGGCCGTCGATGACGCCGTGGGGGGCCATGAGGATGCCGTGCAGGTCGGCGTATTCGGCGATCCATTTGAGTTCGGCGATGCCGCCGACATCGGCGGGATCTGGGCCAATCACGTTGACCGCCTGCTTTTCGAACAGATCCTTGAAGTGCTGGCGCAGATAGATCTGCTCGCCGGTGTGGATCGGGGTCGTGGTCGACTCGGTGACCTGGCGGTAGAGGTCGGCGAGCACGAAGGGGGTGTAATCGCCGGTGATCATGTCCTCGAGCCACATGATATTGTAGGGTTCGAGGGCCCGGGCCAGGCGGATGGCGTCGGGTACCATCATCCCTGGACCGCAGTCCAGGGCCAGCCCCATGGCGTCGCCCAGGACCTCTTTCATCGCCGCGACGCAGGCAATAGTGTGTTTGAGACCGCGCTCGGTCATCGGCCCCCGGCTCTCCCAGGTGGGGCCGGATGGATCGCTGTAGGTATAGTTGGGGACCACGTGCGGCATCGGGCTGTGGAAGGCGATGCCCTGCTTGGTGATGGTAAACTTCTCCTCCATGTCCAGGATTCTGGACACGTGGGCGGCGAAGTCCTCCGGATTGGACCCTTGTATGGGCAGGGGGCCGCCGGTCAGGTAGACCCTGACGCGGTCGCGAATCTTGCCGCCGAGAAGCTTGTAGACCGGTACGCCGGCTGCTTTGCCGGCGATGTCCCACAGCGCCATTTCGATGGCGCTCACCGAGCTGCCCCAGGGTTTGAAGCTGCCGTAGCGGCGAATGGCCGACATGACGCGCTCGACGTCGGTGGGGTCCTTGTCGAGGATCTTGTCGCGATAATAGAGCACGTGGGGCTTGAGGTAGGGCTTCGACGACTCGGCCTGGCCATAGCCGTCGAGGCCCTCGTCGGTAATGATCCGGACTACCGGGTTGTCGCCGATGAGGGCGCATTTCATGTCGGTGATCTTCATTGTCGACTCCCGTTTTGAAGAGATGTTGAGCTAGTAAGAAGCCGCCGTCTTTCACAATCAGTTTCCCGGGCGCTTCATAGGCGTTAGTCATTTTCATCTTCAGTCCTTAAAAAAGGCGGCTTATTTTCTCTAGCCATGGCCTTGTCGGACAAAAGGGCGGGATTTCTTCACAGGTTGAAGCGAGACATTTTTCTGGGTATATTGTGAAGGAATGAGGTCTGCCTGAAAATATTGGGTGCCCGGTAAAGGGAACCGGGACCTCTCGCGGCCACCGGCCTGGTATTGAATGCGGCTAATTTTCCCCGCCCTATGGGTTGCACATTCACGAGTATAAGAAATGCGCCCGGCGAAAACGGGTCAACCTATTGGGGGTCGCGCCAGGTACCGAGGGGCCTTCTGGCAGCAAACTTGATAGCGATTCCCTGCGGCTTTAATATATTGTTTACTCTTTAAATGGGAAGATTCTTGTATGAAAGCATGGCTATTGACTGTAAAATGGTCGGCCATTTCGACTCTATGTGCAAGCATGGCCTGGGGCCAGGGTTTCAGCGTCCAGGGCAATAAACTGACAGTGGAGACCCAGCGCCACTGGGAAGCCTGGGATTTTCCCGCCGGCACCGTTGAAATTTCAGCGGGCGGGGTACGGCCCAATTTCGTGCGCAAAAATACCGATGCGACTCAGGATATCCTGACCCACCTCCTCCGCAAAGACGACAAGGCCAGGATAGGGGATGCCTTCGAGGCCGGCGCCAACCGGCGCGATGTGGCCCATCTCCTCGACCGCGGACCGGGCAGCGAAGCAACCTACTGGGAGCCCCGGGCCGGGGATTCGATGCGCGATTGGTGGTTCCAGCTCGACCTGGGCCGTCTGGTCGCGGCCGATCGCATCGTGCTCGAATTTCCCGAGGAAGAAATAGGCGATCCCTTTCTCCAGTTTGCAGTGCTCACCTCGGATGGCGAGGAAAGCATCAAAGGCGTCCTTGGTTTCAAGCAAGTCTTCCACACTCAGAAGGACAACAAAACCCAGCGGGTTTTCGATATTGAACTGGATCCCACGCGCGTCGATAGAGAGAAGGATTTTAGCGGCGATATGATCCGTTATATCCAGGTCATAATCACCGAAAGCGACACCTCCCGAGCCGAACGGGTAGATGAGACGCTCTATGACTCCTTAATGGCGGTGGGAAACCACGGTGCAGTGGATTACTATAAAAAAGTGGCGAACGGAGAAATGCGCGTCAGCAAGGGCACCTGGGACGCCATTGATCCCTCACTGCGGGGATTGCCGCGGCACTACCGCCGGGAACGGCCCCGCCTGGCCGCACTCGAAGTGTGGTCCCGAGGAGAAAACATCGCCCTGGGACTCAAGGAGCGCAAAGGCATTGCCCTGGATTATGCCGGCAAATCGGTCTTTGGTCTCCTGGATGGAGACTTCAACACGCTACAAAATGTCAGTTCCGCCGTGCTCCCCCGAACCATCTATTTGGACATGAAGTCAACTTTCTGGATCGACACTTTCATCACCTTTTACAAGGAAAGTCACCAGGTCTTCGCCAATTTCGAAATCCAGACTTCGGACGGCGCTCTGGCCCCCGATGGCTCCCTGGCCTGGACTACGCGCGCATCAAAATTGCGCGGCGGGTCTCCATGGGGCGGCGATGCTTACGACGTCAACGACTTCGGAGAACCGGTGCGGGCGCGCTATCTGCAGATCGTCTACTGGGACAACAGGGGGAGGGAATACTCCATACCGCGGGAGCTGCAGTTTTACGGTGAGGGCTTTCAGCCGGAAGTGGAATTGATCTCGCCGGGCACAATCAGCCTGGGCGGCTCGCCCCGCAATCTGGTGTCCATCGAGTGGGAGGCTGATACGCCGCCAGCGACCTTCGTCGAAATCCAGACCCGCACCGGCAACCAGCTCAGCGAGGAATACCACTACTTCAATAAAGGGGGCGTGGAAGTCGCCGATGAAGCCGCCTACAACAAACTGGGATTCTTCAACAAGGGCCGCATCGATACCCTGCTGGTGGCCGGGTCCGATTGGAGCGGCTGG
>CAXFTV010000632.1:0-3100 GCA_964005845.1 uncultured bacterium | reverse complement strand
GTCCTATCGGATCCTGGCGGACGATGATTCTGGCCAGGGGAATACCCAGGAAATCTTCCAGTTGTTGCAGTGTTTCCTCCTGTTGGAGAATGAAATCTTCGAAGCGGATGGTCAAAAAGTGCTCCGGTCTGGGCGTCGCCTGCACGATATCGTACTGGTACTTCCAGGAGATTGCCCGGCGCTCCCTGCTGTTTTCCGTCTCCGGATAGGCAACGCCAAAATCGCGCAAATCGTCCGTGGTGTGGGGTCCGACTATGCAGTCGCGGGGATCCCGCACCAGGTAGATGTAGCGGGCGTCCGGAAAGAGCCGCGCAATCCAGGGGAAGATCAGGGTGGTTTCGGGTAGTTTCCAGCCCTTGTATTCGGCCTTACTCGCCATTACATCCGCGAGGTATTCCTCCACCAATTGTTTGAACTGAGGCTCGATTGCCATGGTGTGTAGCGCCTCGAAGTCCCACTGCAGGCCGCCTTGCCACTTGACGTGCCGGGCCAGTACCCGGCAGGCCTCGTAAAGCGCCTGGGGAGGTACTTTGTCGCCGCTGGGATTCAGCGTGCGCCCCATGTAAACGCCGCTGCCGTAGAGGGTGTGTGAAATCATCCGCGTGCCCGAGTGGCCGCGGCCGATGATGGTGATCAAAGACATATCTGCTCCGCCGGGTGAATTAGTTCCAGTCTAAATATAAGTTTTGCTCAATTCTTGCAAATGGGCCGAGTTTGCGCGGGGCGCGGGAGATAGCAGATTTTGCGGATATGGCGGTCTTCCCGTGCCCACCTGCCCTGGTAGTGCCAGCGCGGGCTTTGTACCATCCACCACTGGTTCGGGTCCCATGCGCCCCGCTTGAAAAGGCAGGCGAATATTTTCTCTGTCATGCTGACGCTCTGGCCATTTTGGGCTGCGAGGTGTCGGGTCGAGGGCGCGAGCATGCGGTCCTCTTCAGAGGTTTGAAATTACAAAGTGATCGCTTGCGAAGGCAAGGCCAACGCATCGGTTTTGACGATTTTGAGGGTTGGGAATATATTGAAAAATCGGTGTGCTATTGCAGCAGACGATCTGGAGTGAACCGCCATGGAAAAAGAATCGCGTCTCTTGCGCATAGGGGTCCTGGGTTGTGGGCCGATCGCTCAGTTTGCCCACCTGGAGGCCTGTCGCAGGGCGCGCAATGCCGAATTATATGCGCTTTGCGATCTGGCCACCGAGCTTTTGGAGCGCATGGCGGCGGTGCACCAGCCGCGCACGACTTATCGCCGCTTTGAAGATATGCTGGCCGATCCGCAGGTCGAGGCGGTGATAATTGCCACCGCCGACCAGTTCCACGTGCCCCTGTGCAAACAGGCGCTGGCAGCCGGCAAGCACGTGCTGGTGGAAAAGCCGCTGGGTGTGGAGGTGGAGGAGTGTGAGATTTTGCGTCGGCAGGTAGCGGCTTCTCCGCGTCTGCTACAGGTAGGCAATATGAAACGCTTCGATCCGGGCATTGCCTTCGCCCGCAAGTTCATCCGCGAGGAAATAGGGCAATTGCTGGCTTTGAAGGCGTGGTACTGTGATTCGACCTACCGCTATACTATGACCGACAATCTCCAGCCCATTCCCTGCACCAGCGCCCAGGCGCACAAACCCGAGGGCGACCCCAAGATGGACAAGCGGCGCTACTTCATGCTGACGCACGGCTCCCACCTGGTCGATACGGCCCGTTTTCTGGGCGGCGAGATTCGTGCCGTACGCGGCCGTTTGGTGGAAAAATTCGGCGCCTACTGCTGGTTTGTAGAGCTCGATTTTGCCAACGGCAGTCTGGGGCATCTGGACCTGACAATTGCAGTGCGGATGGATTTCCACGAGGGTTTCCAGGTCTACGGCGAATGTGGCAGCGTTCTCGGCAAGACTTATCTGCCCTGGTTTTTGAGATCCAGCGAAGTGGAGTGTTTTTCGGTCCGGGATGGCCAGTATCATCGGCCCCTGGGGGAAGATGCGCATTTTTACAAGCTACAGGTCGAAGGGTTTGCCGATGCGGTGCTCCACGGGGTGGGGCCGGGTGGCGCGGATGTGGAAGATGGGCTGGCTGCATTGCGGGCCCTGGTTGCTATTGCGCGTTCGGTGGAGAGCGGGGAGTGGGTTCGGCTGGCGGATGTTGCGGAGGGGGTCTGATGCGACAAAGCAAAGAAATACGTGCCATTTAAAATATATGCGTCGAGGAGAAATTTGATGCTCAAGTGCTCTACCTCGTTGTGGTCGGCTGATATGGCTAATCTGGCGGCGGAGATCCGTCGCGTCGAAGCTTTTTCCGAACGCTTTCACCTGGATGTAGCCGATGGGCACTATGCCCCCACCATGCTATTCTTTCCGGATCTGGTCAGTGCTCTGCGGCCCCATACAAAGCTGCCCTTCGAAATGCACCTGATGACCACGGAGCCATTGGAGTGGATCGAGCCTTTTGCTGCGGCTGGGGCCGATATCATCATTTTTTGTCTGCAGTCCGCCCGCGATCCGGGCGCCGTGTTGCAGGCGATTAAAGCGCGGGGTTTAAAAGCCGGCGCGTCGCTGGAGATCGGCGAAGGAATCGAGTTGCTGGAGTTTTTGTGGGACGATCTGGATGTGTTGACTTTGATGGCAACTGCGGTGGGCATCAAGGGCGCCGAGATGGATGAATCGATTCCCGCAAAGGTGCGTCGGGTGCGCCAGGTAGTGCAGGAGCGCAAGCTGCAACTCGAGATCGAAGTGGATGGGGGAATCCGGCGTCATAGCGTGCCGCGCATTGCTGCGGCCGGGGCCGATTTTATCGTGCCTGGTTCACTGATGTTTAAAGAAGAGCCGGGGGCGATGCGGCGGTGGCTGGCAACTTTGGAGGAAGAGCGGGAAGACGGGGTCTGATTGGGATTGCACAGCGCGAGTTCGGGGTCCTATAGACGCTGTGGTAGAAGTTTTCCGCTACAGGTTTCGCGTCCCCACTCGCCGCTTTGGGGAACCACTGAGTGCGCACTTGTGCACAAGTTTCTCCAATCATTCGGGCGCGGGGATTGCAGCGGCGGTGACGGTGGCGCTGCCACCGGCTTTCAAGGCGTGGAATTTCCGCTTGTACATGGCTTCGACCCGGGTGGGTGGCAGGGT
>CAXFTV010000631.1:0-14585 GCA_964005845.1 uncultured bacterium | reverse complement strand
GCTGGAACGACAGACGCCGGCGGCGGCGCATGGCGAAAGTGCAACAAAGACCCCGGAGCGCAGTGCGGGACTGGAAATGCTGGAAAACCGCCTGCGCAAAAACCTGCGTATCCTGGGACGCTGGGCGCGACGCGGCAGCATCGATTGCTATCGACTCTACGACGCCGACCTGCCCGAGTACAACCTGGCCGTGGATCTTTACCGGGGGGAGCACTTGTGGGCCCATGTGCAGGAGTACCAAGCCCCTTACAAAGTAGACCCATCCAGGGCAGCCCGGCGACGACAGGAGGCCCTCGAGCTGTTGCCGGGGGTGCTGGATATCCCGCCCCAGCATCTCTTCTTCAAAGTGCGCCAACGGCAGAAGGGAAGGAGCCAGTACGAAAAAATGGGGGCGTCGGCCCAATTCCGCGAAGTCCGCGAGGATGACGCCCGCTTCCTGGTCAACTTCACGGACTACCTCGACACCGGCCTCTTCCTCGACCACCGCCTCACCCGGGAAATAATCCGCAACCTGGCTGCGGAAAGGTCTTTTCTCAATCTCTTTGGCTACACCGGCACGGCCACGGTGCAGGCGGCCCTAGGCAGTGCCAGCGGCAGCACCACGGTAGATTTATCGAGGACCTACCTGGAGTGGGCCCGTCGCAACCTGGCCCTCAATGACTTGGCGGAATCGAAACACCAGTTGCTGCAGGCAGACTGCCTGCAATGGCTGCAGCAAGCCGCCAGGGGACGCGGACGGCGCTACGGCCTCATTTTCCTGGATCCGCCGACCTTTTCCACCTCAAAGCGCATGCAGAACGACTTTGACGTGCAACGCGACCACGTCGATTTGATTCTCAAAACGGCCCGGCTCCTGGAACGCACGGGGGTGCTGCTCTTTTCGACCAATAACCGCAAGTTCAAACTGGACCGGACCGGACTCAAAGGGCTCAATGTAGAGGATATGACCCGCGCTACCCTGCCACGCGACTTCGAGCGCAACCCGCGCATCCATCACTGCTGGAAAATGACCTGGTAGCATCCGTTCCCGGATAAAACCGCCGGACACCGATAAGGATATTTAGCCCGGCCTGGCAGGGGGAGGAGGCAGGTCCCGGCATTAACAGCCAAAGCAAAAAAATTCCGTCGACGAGATTTGTTCTCGACCTCGATCGCTCTGGCCAGGACGGAAAGTGATCTGGAGTTGGGAGTATATTCCGCCATATCGCGATATTTGTGTTCTAGCATTTAGCCCCTATCTTAGTGCGCTTGAAAACTATGTGCTTTTCATACCCGAAAACCAGTGCCGCCCGCAGCCAAAGCAACACGGAGAACTGAAAATGAGCGCAACTAAAAAATTCCGCATCGCCTTAACTGCTGATCTCTACGGCGAAAGGGGCGAACTCAAGTGCGAAAATATGGGTCTCGCCGTACTCGACGCCCACCCTCATATCGAGTACGACCGCTTTGCCGAACACCGACCACAGATCGGCGTCGACCAGCTCCGCGGCTTTCAGGGCGCCCTGGTATGGGCGCCGGCAGTAACGGCTGAAACCGTCTCGCAGGCCGGGGATCTGCTGGGCATCAGCCGCATCGGTGTGGGTTTCGACAAAGTAGATGTGGCTGCCTGCACGGCGGCGGATGTAGCGGTATTCACCACCCAGGGGGCGGTGGACCGCTCCCTGGCCGAAGCCACCATCACCTGGATGCTCGCCCTGAGCCATCAGGTGATGGTCAAAGACCGGCTGTTGCGCAACAACGAGCCCTTCGACCAGTTCAAGTGGCGCGGCAAGGAACTGCGGGACCGCACTTTCGGCAGCATCGGCCTGGGCGGCATTGCCGGTGAAGCCATTCGTCTCCTCAGTATCTTTGGCATGCGCCGGCCGCTGGCCTTCGATCCGTACGTGGACCCGGCCAGGGCGCGAGAATTGGGGGTCGAGCTGGTGGAGTTGGACGAGTTGATGCGGCGGGCCGACTTCGTTTCTGTGCACTGCCCGCTGAACGACCAGACCCGCGGCCTGATCGGCCGGCGGGAACTCGAGCTGATGAAACCCGACGCCTATCTGATCAACACTGCGCGCGGCGGTATCGTCGACGAAGAGGCACTTTACGAAATCCTCAAAAAGGGAGAGATCGCCGGCGCCGGAATCGATGTATTTATCGGCGAACCCCTGAGCGAACCGCCCCGGCTCGCCGAATTGGACAACGTCCTGCTGGCACCGCACGCCATCGGCGTCACGGACGAGTTGATGCGCGATATCGGGGGGGCCGCCTGCCAGGCCCTGGTGGATCTCTCACAGGGCCGCCTGCCCGCAAAGGGACTGCTCAATCCCGAAGTTTTGGAGCGCCCCGGGTTTCAGCAAAAGTGGCAGCGCCTGGGGGCAGACACCTGAGATGCCTTCTCGAGGTCCCCGCTGTGCCGAAGGCGAGGCCGCCACTGCAATAACCCCGCGGGGCACGGCCAGTTGCCCGCAAAGCCCACACTTTAACTTGAGGATAAGCCATGAAAGCCAAACTCGCCTGTGCCGACTTTAGCTTCCCGCTGTTGAAACACGACCAATCCCTGCAGCTCATCGCCATGCTGGGAATCAAAGGCGTGGACATCGGCCTTTTCGAAAACCGCTCCCATTTGCAACCCTCCAGCGAGTTTAAGAATCTGCGCCGCGCCGCCCGCGTCTTGAAAAAAAAGCTGGGCGACAAAGGGCTCAAAGCCGCCGATATATTTTTACAGCTGGACCTGGACTTCAAGCCCTACGCGGTCAACCACCCCCAGGCCCGGCAACGGCGCAAGGCGCGCGACTGGTTTCTCAAGACCCTGGAATACACCGCCGAATGCGGTGGCAAACACATCACCGGCCTGCCCGGAGCCCACTTCGAGGAGGAGTCTCGGGCAGACTCCTTTGCGCGCGCGGTCGACGAGTTAAACTGGCGCGTGGCCCAGGCTGAATCGCATGACATAGTGTATGGCGTCGAGGCCCATATAGGTTCGATTGCACCGCGCCCTCCGGCGGCCTTAAAACTCCTGCAACGCACCCCCGGCCTCACCCTGACCCTGGACTACACCCATTTTACCCGCGTGGGCATCGCCGACGAAAAGGTGGAACCCCTGGTCCCCTACGCCAGCCACTTTCACGCGCGCGGCGGCCGCCGGGGACGACTGCAGACCAACTTCAGCCAGAACGCGGTGGACTACAAACGGGTTTACCAGATCATGCGGGAAACCCGCTACAAAGGCTGGATCGGAATCGAGTACGTGTGGATGGACTGGGAGCGCTGCAACGAAAGCGACAATATCTCGGAAACCATTCTCTTCCGCGATTTCTTCCGCTCGCTGGGATAAAGACTTACCGGTCGCCAGCTCGATTTCTGCGTCGATGCGAACGCCAGAAGCGGATGGACCAGGCAGCGGCATTTGCGCGCCTGGACGAATGCCGTTGCCTGCCCCGGGAGTGGATCCAGCGCACTTTGGGTATTACGACCTTCTCGCCTCAGCTTCCACTCTGACCGAGGGGCCTGAGGCGGCAGGTCCTCGCCCCCGATTCTGCCGGAGCAGATTTCAATATCCACATGAGCCGCTTCTAGCTGGCACAGTGCGGCTCATGCATACCCCAGCAGCGAGCTTCCCCTGCCGCCGTTTTTTATAAAATACAACTTAGCTCTCTGCTTTGCCGGTGCTCTCCGAAAGCGCCTGGTCGAGCATTTGCAGCCCCGTATCGATTTCGTCGCGCCTCACCGTGAGCGGCGGAGCAATCCGAAACACCGCGCCAGTACCGGGCAGCTGGATGATATTCATGCTGAGACCTAGCTCGAGGCAACGCCTGGACACCTTCGATCCCAGGTCGCCGGCGGGCGAGCGCCGCTCCCGATCCGCTACCAGTTCGACTCCCAGCAAAAGACCGCGGCCCCGGATGTCGCCGATGCACTCGTGGCGTTGCTGCAAAGCCTCCAACCCCTTTTTCAAATAACTACCCAACTTCCGGGCCCGGTGCGACAACTGCTCGCGCTGGAGCACTTCGAGCACCGCCAGGCCGATCTGGGCAGGCAGGGGATCGGACACGTGAGAAGTGTAGAATAAAAACCCTTTTTCGTGACAGTCCGCCTCGATGGCGGCACTGGTGATAGTAGCTGCCAGCGGCAGGCCAGCGCCCAGGGTCTTGGATAAAGTCAGGATATCCGGAGTCACGTGGTCGCGTTCGAAAGCAAAATGGTCGCCGGTGCGCCCCATGCCGGTCTGGGCTTCGTCCAGGATGAGCAGCATGCCGCGGGCACGCGCTTTTTGCCGCAATCGTTCGAGGTAACCTTCCGGCAGTTCGACGATGCCCCCCGAGCTCAGGATGGGTTCGACGATAACGGCAGCATAGGCGCCGACCGACTGCCGGTCCAACAATTCGAAACCCACATCCAGACAGGTCATATCGCAGTTTTCGCGGCAGTGCCGGATGGGACAGTGATAACTGTTGGGGGTGGGCAGGGCCATGGAGCCGGGCAGGGCGGGACCGTAGCCGTGGCGGCCGGCGTAGTAGGTGCTGGAGGAAGACCCCGCGGTCATGCCGTGCCAAGAGGTGGCAAAACCCACGATTTCAAAACCGCCGGTGTGCAGTTTGGCCAAACGCAGGGCGGCTTCGTTCGATTCGCTGCCGGTGTTGACCAGCAGGGTTTTGCTCAGCTCGGGCGGCAGCATCCGGTCCAGGGCGCGGGCCAGTTCGAGGACCGGCGGCGACAGCATGCCGCTGAACAGGTGCAGGGCGCCATCCATGGATTTTTTCATGGCGGCGAGTATTTCCGGATGATTGTGACCGAGAATGGCGCACATCTGGCCGGACGTGAAATCCAGGATGGGACGATCGTGCTGATCGTACACGTAGGAACCGCGGGCACGGCTGATCAGGAAGGGGGCGAATTCGCCGCCGTAGCGAATCAGGTGCTGGTGTGCTGGGGCGTTATTATCCATGGGTGGAACCATGATTTGCGTACCTCTGCTGTCGGCTCTAAATGCGCATCGCTTCACCTTTGGGATGGAGTTGTGCAGGGCGAGTGCGAGGAGATTTTTCCCTGCCATTTTACGACTTCCCGAAACGGTCTACCCCTCCCCGTCGTACGCACTGTCGCTGTCAATTTACCACCATTACCTCGATTTCATCAATGACGATATCTTCGGTGGCATCGGGATCGCTGGTTTGCAGTTTTACTTGCAGATAATTATCACCGTAAACTGCCGGCGGAGATTGAAGCTCGAAGTAACAGGTGCTACAGGGGCCCTCGGGTTCGGGTACCAGAGGCAGTCCCAGCGAGGTCTTGGTGTCTATGTCGACCGGGGCCATGGCATCCGGACGAGCCTCGTCGCTGCGGCGGCGCAGGACCTGGGAAGAAATCGGAGTGTCGTTGAGCCACACCTCGATCTGGTCGGCTTCAGTCATGTGGAAGGCGCGGAAAAGCAGGGCGGCGCGGCGCACAGTGGACAGATCCTCGCACATGCGGAAGCGGTAGTGCCCGAAGGCCTCCTGGGACTGGCGCTCGAGCACGATTTTATCGGCCTTGATGGCACCCGTTTCGGCCCGGTCTTTGCCAAAGCCGATGCTGCCGGCCAAAATCGGCTCGAAGACGTAGTGCCGCCGGCCCCGATCCAGGCGCTCGGGGTCGCGCACCTCGTCCAGATCCTCCAGCATCATCGGGTAAAAAGGGGCCCAGTGCAGGGGCACGAAGTGGTTATAGACCGAGAACCCGTCGGCACCGGCGCCGTAGAAGTTCTGCACCAAGGCGCGTTGCTGTTCCAGCGAGATGGGCCGGTCGGCCAGACGGCGACGGGCGCGTATGCTGGACCAGGGCAGCATACCTGGATAGAGCAAGCAGTCGGAAGCGCGCGTCAGGGCGGCGAACTCTTCGTAGGGCGCGTTGAGCTCCGCGTACATGGTGTCGGCGGGAGCGACGTAATCCAGCAGGTTTCGAGCTATCCAGGTGGGCACATCCAGGCCCTGATTGTGGCACTCCTCCAGGGTCGCGCATACCCGGACACCGAGCAGCAATTTTTTGTTGCGCCTGGCACCTTGCGCTTGCAGCAGAGCACGGACTCGGGCCACCAGTTCGGTCATCAGCGGCTGGCACTCCGGGCCTTTATGCGGTGGAAAGTAGCGCTGGTCGCGGAAGCAAAGCTCCAGACCATCCAGATCGAATCGCTCCAGCAGTTCCACCGCCACCGAGTAGACGTAGTCGCGCACTTCGGGAAATGTGAAGTCCAGGGGCGTGCTGAGCCCGTAGTAAATACCGGGAGGAGCTTCCCGCAGAACCCACTGGGGATTGGCTTCCAGAAAGCCAGCGCCGGCGCCTACTCCCTGGCGTTTGGAAACGTGGCCGTGGTTGTCGTTTATGCGCATCCCGGCCATGAATTCCATGCCGTTCTTGTGGCTCTGGTCCAGCAGCACCTCCAACGGCTGCACCCCCGCGTCCAGCAGCGGCAGAAAGCGCCGGTGTTGCGGCCGCGCATCGTAGTCGAAAGCGGCGCCGCGCCAGTAGGTAGTCCAGCCCTGGGTGTAGGCTTCCTGAATGAAGGTATCCACCCGGGCCCGAGCCACTTCGTCGACCCAGGCGCGCAAGTCTTCTGCCGTGGTGGGATCGGGCAGGTAGCGCCGGGCAATGCTGGACGGATCGCTGACGTAGATAATGCGGCGCTCACCGCGGGGGGAAAATTTTCCCAATTCGCTCGCAGTTTCCCGCGTCATGGCTGAATACCTTTCGCTATTCAGGTACTTGCCTGGCTAACTCTAACCGGCACCTAAAATACACAAGACTGTCTCGTCTTCGATACATTTGACCACCCCCGCCCGCGACTTCCCGGGCTGTAGCTGCATGGCACAGAGCTTGTTGCGCTTGGATCAGCTTCCGTTCTCATTTATATTTTCTGCAGAGGGAGACCCGCCATGTCCGCAGCATCCAATCCACAGGCCTCAACGCCGCAGCCTCCCAGAGAATTCCACTGGGCCGTTACCTATTTGCGCGGGCACATCCAGGATATCCGCAACGAGATCCGCGAAGTGCACGACCGCCGCGACGAAACCAGCCGCTCTCGCCGCTACACCACTTTGCAGGTAAGTCCCCCATCCACCACCAGCTGGGCACCGGTGACGTACTTGGCCTCGTCTGAGGCCAGAAAGAGAGCGGCGTAGGCCACATCCCAGGCATCGCCCATTTTTTTCATCGGGCACTGCTCGTTGCGCACCTGGATCATTTTTTCCACATCCCCATCTGCGTAGACGTCTTTGAGCGGCTCTACGATCATGGGCGTGTTCATCATACCCGGCAGGATGGTATTGGCGCGAATGTTTTTTTCCGCGTACTGCACGGCAAGACTCTGGGTAAACTGCAGAATAGCGGCTTTTGAAGCGCTGTAAGAAATGTAGGGCACCCCGAGATAGCGGATGCCAACCACCGAAGAAATGTTGACAATGGCCCCGCCGCCCTGTTGCTCCATATGCGGCAGGGTGTGCTTGCAGGTCAGGAACATGCTCTTGAGGTTGACGTCCATAACCCGGTCCCAACTCGCCTCGCTGGCCTCCACCGGCCCGCCGACCTCGACGATGCCGACGTTGTTGTGCAGAATGTCGATGCGCCCATAGGTGTCGAGTCCCTGCCGGACCATGGCTTCAACCTGATCGGCGCGGGTCACATCGGTATGCAGGGCAAAACACTCGCCGCCCTCTGCGGCGATGATGTCCCGGGTCTCTTCGGCCGCTGCTGGATTGAGATCCACGGCCACGACCTTTGCGCCTTCGCGCGCAAAGAGCACAGCCGCGGCCTTGCCGTTACCCCATCCAGGTCCCGAGGACCCCGCCCCGGTGACGAGGGCTACTTTGTCCTTTAAACGCTGGCTCATTTTCTCCTTCTTCTAAGTTCTCAAACTGCCGCGTTGGCAGCATCCAGCTCGGCGAGCATCTTTGCCGCCTTTTCGCGTTTGGCCGGATCTCTGTCGCGCGCGACGATGCGCTGCAGGGTGGAACGCGCCTTCACATCGCCGCGCCCCCCCATCTCGAAAGCCAGCCGGTCGCGCTTGTCGAAGTAGCTGAAATCGTACTCTTTAAATTCCAGTCCCGCCTCCCATTCTTTCCAGTAGTACTGCAACTCGTCGGAGGGCCAGTCGGCGTAGATCTCTTCCCAGGTAACCGGCTTGATGTGGGGCAGGAGACTGTCCGGGTTGATTGGATCACTGAGCCTCTGATAGCGGCCGTCCATGGACATGCGCAAACTCCGGCTATTGTTGGACACGCCCTGATGTACCACCATGCTGTGAAAAAACAGCACGTCTCCCTGCTCGAAGGGATTGCTCACCCAGGTATCGGCAATCGGATCGATGATCTCCATGCCGCCGGCCCCCAGGGATGGACGAATATCGTAGACGCCGTGCAAGTGTGAACCGGCGGCAATTTGCAAACCGCCCATTTTCGCACTCAGGGGACTTAGCGGAAACCAGGCGGTGTACGTGTCGGCCGCGCCCTGGATGGGGACGAAGTCCTGGTGCGGCGGTGTGGTATAGACCTCGCGCTGTGGGAAAATGGTGCGACCGATGGTGCGCGGATGCGCCACGATTGTCTCGCCTGCCATGCGCTCGAGCAAACCGATCAGATTGGAGTGCTGCTGGATGGCGTGAAAATCCGGCAGTTTGTACATGCGGTGATAAACCTCGTTGTACTTGGGCTCGGGCTCGAGGCAGAAACCCTCCAGATCGGCAATGGCATCTTCGAAGCGGGTGCCGGCCTTGACCCAGCCGCCTCGAAGCGCCAGTTCGAGCAGTTGCAGACGCAAATCTTCCAACAAGTCGGCGGGCAATAGGCCGCGGACGAACAAATAGCCGTCGCGCTGCATGCGCCTGTCGAGTTCGGGGCCATCGCCGACGACGTTGGTGGAATCGAGGAAGGGTTTCATAAAACGCTCTCCAGTGCGTGTTTCAGTTGGTGGTAGGCGCTATAAAGTGGAAATTTTGACGTCGCTGCACAACTCTATATGCAGGATATTTAAACCTAATCATCCCGCAGGAATGCCACCAGCGGCAATCCCAGCAGCATAGTGGCTCCGGCAACATAAAAAAGTATGTCCAGGCCAAATCCATCTCCCACCAGTCCAAAAAGGACAGGCGCCACCGCGCTGGCACAAAAATTCAGCGTGAAGTAGAGGGCGTAGCCGCGGCTGCGGCGCTCGGCGGCAAACGTGGGGGCCAGACCGATGTAAATCACCGAGGAAGTCCCGTTGAGCATAAACCCAAAGAAGGGCAGGAAGAGCACCAGGCCCCATCCCGGCGGAATCGAGGGCAATGCCAGACACCCCAGAACCATAAGCACCTCGGTGAAGACTATGATCTTCTTTTCGCCGAAGCGCCTGATCGGCATGCCGCATAAAAGTTTGCCCATGGCACCCCCCAGGAAGGTCAGCGACATCAGCCACCCTAGCTGACCCGTTTCGATCCCGGTTCTGAGCAGCATAAAACCCAGAAAGGCCGTCACCGCACTGCGGATGGAGACGTCTATAGACCCAATGATGGCGTAGAGCGCGAACTGCAGCGGTTTTTTTATGCCCCACCCCGCATTGGCGGCGTCCTTTTCTTTTTGGGCGCGTGCGAGCTGCCTTTTGCGGCGCAAAATTTCGCGGCGGAAAAACAACAGGTACAGCACCGAAATCGCCAACCCCACGCCGCCCAGCACGACAAAGCTGCTGCGCCAGCCCACGGCCACGACCAGAAGCCCGGTCAGGGCCGGGAAAAGGATCTTGCCAACATCGCCGAAAAAGTTCAAAATGCCGATGGCCGAACCGGTTCTTTCGGGCGGGAATACATTCGAAATCAGGGCGGTACCCACCGGGTGATAAACCCCACCGCCGACGCCGGCCAGCAGGATCAGAACCAGCAGCAGGACGTAGCCCGAAGCCAGGAATACCGCTACGTAGCTCAGGCTGAACCAAGCCGTGCCCAGGCCCAGAATCAGCACCTCGCCGATGCGCTCGGACAGCAGACCGGCGGGGATCTGTGCGACGCTGATGGCGCCGTTGATGGCACTTTTGAGGAAACCCGACTGAGTGTAGTTGAGATCGAGATCGACGGCGATAAAGGGCAGCAGCAAGGACAGGCTAGTAATGTAGCCATCGTTGAAGATGTGGATCAGATTGCACCACCAGAACTGGGTCCGGGGCTGGCCGTGGGGCGGCCTGGCATCTTCATCTGGTCGCAAAAATATCCTTCCGCTGCTTAGGCTTCAACTGGCATGGGCAATTCTGGATAATTCACGCCCTGGACGATCTGGCCGATCTCCACTTCTTCGACGCTGGCCATGCGCTCGTTCCAGTTGTTGCCCAAGCGGCGGGTGTGGCCCGGCATCAAATGCAGGATGTAGGTGCGCCGTGCATTGTCGGTTTTATTGCCGTAGGAACCGTGGAACAGGCGGCAGTGGTGGAAATGACAGTGGCCGGCCCGAACCGGACAGGCCACGGGGGTGCAATCGGCCGCGGCGGGAATATCCGGCCTTTTGAGCAGCCAATCGGGGTCACTGGTGTCCATGTCGTCGCGGCTGTAGGAAATTTCCCACTGGTGACTGCCCGGAATCACGTACATACAGCCGTTTTCCTCGGTGGCGTCATCCAGGGCGATCCAGCAGGTGCCCATATCGGCCGGGCCGACGTGGGACCAGAAGGTATAATCCTGATGCCAGCCGAGTACGGCCTTGGCATCAAAGGGCGGCTTGTAGATCATCTGATCTTCCCACAGCCGCACCGGTCCGGCCATCAAATTGTGCGCCAGAGAGCTAATCGCCGGATTGTCCCAGACCCGGGCAAAAACCTCATCGTGGCGAAAGAGATTGACCACTTTGAGCGAGGGCAAGTGTTTGGCCTTGATTTTCTTGGACGCTTCGCCTTTGAGAATTTTGGGAAATTCCACGCGCTCTTCCAGGATGTCATCAATGCGCTCTTTAAGGGTGTCGACCTGCTCATCGGATAAAACCCTGGGACCGGACAAGTAGCCGCTGGTTTTGTAGGTTTCAATCTGTTCGGCGGTGAAGTTCATGGATGCCCCCTTTCTTCTGCAACTAAGCTGCGCTAGCTTCCATTTGCGCCGCATAGCGACCGCAGCACGCTGCGCCGTTGCACTGAGCCCGGTGGTAGAGCACCTTCTGGGCCGCCGCCACATTGGCCTCTTCCCCCTTCCAGGTCTGACGCGCCGGATCCTGCAGCGCACGGCCGTAGGAAAAGCTTATTTTCCAGGGCTGGTCGCCCAGGGAGTTTATGGCGTTGAGGTGGGCGGTGGCCAGTTCGGCGCTCTGCCCGCCGGAGAGGAAAACGATGCCGGGCACAGCCGCAGGTACGGTGCGGCGGAAGCAGTTTATGGTGGCTTTGGCGACCTCTTCGACGCTGGCTTGCCCGGGACAGTCCTCGCCGGCCAGGACCATGTTGGGCTTGAGCAAAGTCCCTTCGAGGTGGACCTTGGCCTCCAGGAGTTCGAAATAGACCTGATTCAGCGCCGCCTCGGTAGCGGCAGCGCACCGTGCAATAGTGTGATCGCCCTGCATCACCACCTCGGGCTCGACGATGGGCACCAGTCCGGCCGCCTGGGAAATGGCCGCGTAGCGCGCCAGAGCGTGGGCGTTGGCGCGAATGCAGAAGGAAGAGGGAATATCCGCACCCATGTTGATCACGGCACGCCATTTGGCAAAGCGGGCGCCCAACTCCCGGTACTCGGCGAGGCGCTCGGCGAGCCCGTCCAGGCCCGAAGTTACCTGCTCGCCGGGAAAACCGGCCAGATCCACCGGACCGGTATCGGCCTTGATCCCGGGTACGATACCCTTTGCCGCCAGCACTTGCGAGAAAGGTTGGCCGTCCCGGGTGGTCTGGCGTATGGTCTCGTCAAAAAGAATAACGCCGCTGATGAATTCCTCCAGGCCGGGAGTGGTAAAAAGCATCTCGCGGTAGACACGGCGGTTTTCTTCGCTGCATTCCAGCGCGATGCTATCGAAGCGCCTTTTGATGGTGCTCGTGCCTTCGTCGGCGGCCAGAATGCCCTTTCCCGGCGCGACGAGAGCACCGGCGGTAGATTCCAGTATTTGGCTCATAGATCCTGCTCCTTGTTTTTTCTTTGCTCCCGGCGCCCCAGCACCACCCAGAGCGGGTCGGCGTCAGGCGGCGAGCGGTCCAGGAACTCGGGTGTGTCAAAACCGCCCGCGGCAACGAAGTAAGTCAGCACCAGGCGAATCCTCTCCGCCGCCGGCAGCTGGCGAAAACCAGCTATGGCCTTGGTCGGGAACAGCCGGTGGGACATAGCGACCACACACAGGCCACCGGGCCGCAACACCCGGCGAATCGAGGCGAATACTTCCACGGGTCGAATCAGGTACTGAATCGACACCGCGCTCACTACCGCATCGAAGCTCGCATCGGCGTAGGGCAACTCTGGTTCCCGATTCAGATCGCACACGGCAAAATCTGTCAGCCGCGAGTTGCTTTCCAGTTCCTGGCGATTCATGCCCAACCCGGCGACGCGGCCGTATTCCACCTCCGGCGGCAGGTGCGAAATCCACGACGACATCAGATCCAGCACGGCACCGCCGGGCGGCAGATATTCGCGATAGAACCGCGTCAGGACGGCGATGGTGGCCGCGTCTATATGCGCCACAAAGCGCGGCACCCTATAAAACTGCGCGTCGGGCGCTTCGTCGTCGCGGCGAAACAGCGCCGGGTCGAGTGGTAGGGGGCCCATGCTTACTCAGAGCACCTGAATGGCATCCTCTTCCCGGATGGTGCCAGACTGCACCACGCGAGCGCAGATGCCCCCCCGGATGCCACCCAGAGCCCGAGTCATGCCCGGCTGGGTAAGTCCCTGGATATAGGCGCAGGGCGGCCGCGGACGGTCGTATTCCAGCACCGCCGCGCCGATGGCAAAGCGCCTATCCTGCAGCTCTTCCAGGCGCACGTCCCGGGTGACGATATTGCGCCGGTGTTCGCCACTGCCTACCTGAATATCGGTATTGGCGCGAATCCAGTCCAGATTTTCTCCTTCGATCAGCGTGACCTGGCACTCGTCGACCCCGGTCCAGTAGCCGGTGCGTTCTTTGTAGCGGTCGCCGCACAGTCCGGCATTGGCCGCGGCTTCGACCGCTTTGACTTTTTGCATCGGCACGCCACCCTGGGGCGCGATGTAGATTGCTTCGACTTTGCCATTCATAGCTTAAATCCTCCTCGATCAGACCCCGGCCGTCCAGCCCTCGGGGGACATTTTTGCCAATCTGCTCTGTCGCTGACACTCTTCGATTACACCGATCCGAAGACGCACCTGCCGGTGCGTTTTATTTAGCTCAAAGCAGGGCCTGTGTCAAGATCTTCGACGTACCTGGCCCCGCGGAAATATTGTGGTGCAAACCCAAGGTTCGTATTTTACTTGCGCAGCAAATATTTTGATAGAATTATATTCGGATTCATGGCGCTCATCGTCCGCTCCCGGGCCGGTGCCGGAAAAGCGTAGAAATTCCAGCCGGTCTACACCTGACCAAGGTCAACCGAGAAAACCGATGCAACACGTAGAAATAAAAGACTTGCCCACGACAAATAGTGCTACACCTGTCTTCGCCGGCGTGAAATTCCAGACCCCCTGGGAAACCCTGGACTACCTCGAACTAGGCCCCGGCGCCTCCTTCAGCCCACCCCCTCACACCTCCTTTGAGCAAGGATATATAGTGCTGGAAGGCGCCATTGAGTACTCCGGCAATGGCCATGCCCAACAGCTGCGGGGACCAGCGGTGCTGCTGTGCCAATTAGACGGCCATCCCGATCACGCCCTGACCAACAACACCGGGCGCACGGCTCGTCTGCTCCACGTGCGCGTCGCCCTGACCCCACACCCCGGCCAAGAACGCCCTCTGCGGCAGGAAAGCGTAGACCCGAACAAACTCAAATGGCGCGACGCCATCCACGGCGGTGCCGGGCGCATTGCCACGCGGCACATATGGGGACCGGAGGACTTTTCCAGCACCTGGACCTTTATGGACCACGCCGTGCTGGGACCGCACAGCTCAGTGGGCTACCACTACCACGACGCCCTGGAGGAGTGTTTCTTGATTTTGCAGGGTCGCGGCTACATGACCATCGCGGACGCAACTTTCGCAGTGAATCCGGGCTCGGCTACCTGGCAGGGCATCCGGGCGGGTCACGGCATCTACAACCCGCACGATGAAGAACTGGATTTTCTGCGCCTGGCCGTAGCGCAACAAGACGCAACCTACACTACCGTGGATCTCCACGACAGTCTGGCCGCACGCCGGCCTTAATTTTGCGAGGTGAACATGGATCTGGACCAGGTATACCAGGAAACAGATACGGCCAGGCGCATGGCCGCAGCGGCCAGCGCATGGCTGGATTCCCTCTATGAGGACCAACGCGAGCGCGCCACCATGGACTTTGACGACGCGGCCGAACGCGAAGACTGGCACTACGTGCCGCGGGTCCGCAACGGCCTGTCGCTCAAGGAAATGGACGGCGGCCAGCGCGACTTGGCGCACGCGCTGATCGGCACGGGACTGAGCGCCAGAGCCCACGCCAAAGCCCGGACCATCATCGAACTGGAGGAAATCCTCGGCGCGATTGAG
>CAXFTV010000630.1:0-2893 GCA_964005845.1 uncultured bacterium | reverse complement strand
GCTGGCCTGGGCCTGGTGGCCCCGGGGCCGCCTGGTGGCGCTGGAAGCGCCGGTGGAAGGCCGCTTTGCCCTGTGGCCGCTCAGCATCCCGCAGCGGCGCGTCCGCCTCAATTTCAGCACTGCACCCAGCGGCAACATCCAGGTGCAGGCCCTCGACGGCGACTACCAGATCCTCCCGGGGCGCTCCTTTGCCGAGTGCGACGACCTGGAGGGCGATCACCTGGGGCGCCCAGTGACCTGGAGAGGACAGGCCGATCTGGGACACCGGGGGGACGGGCCCGTGGTGCTGTGCTTCCGCCTGCGCTGCGCCGAGCTCTACAGCGTCGAATTTGAGTAGCGCTTGACAGGCGCTGTGCCGAACCCCTATTTCTGCAATCGTCGGCAGGGATGCGGCAATGAATACCAGTGAATTCGCCGCCGCCTGCGCTCGAGGCCCACTGCACTGCGCCCTGACCCCGGCGGCCGCCGGGGAGTTGGCCCGCCGGCTCTTCACAGAGGAAAAACCGGTCTAGGAGGCGATCTCCAAGGTCGAGATCCACGTGGTCCAGGCAGCGGCACACGCACTGCCGGAGAAGTGGAAAATCGCAGGGAGCCGCTGCCTGTTGCGACGCTGCGACAAAGAGGAGAAAACATGAAAGTCGACCCGCGGGATCTACTCGAAAAGGGCTATCTCATCATCCCCCAGGCCATCGCCCCCGAGCGCCTGGAAGGGTTGCGCGCCAGTTTTGCAAAACTGGTCGAGCGCCAGCGCTCGATCTGGGCTCGGGAGCGCCAACCGGGCGATCCGCCCGGCGGCCACTGGGAAACTGCGGCCCAGCCGCGTCTCTCCTCCTTCGAAGGCCTGATCGACGCGGCTACAGCCGATGCAATGGAATTCTGCATGGGCGAGACCACCCTGGGCGTATGCCGCCAGCTCATGCAGGCGCCGGACGTGGGGATTCACCTCTACATGATGATGTGCAGTCCGGTCCGGGATCACGGTCCGGCCAGCTGGCACCGCGACATCCACCCGATCGACCAGGCGCCGCTCAACGGCCTACAGCTGGATCTGCTCAATAACTCCCCCGCCTATCTGCAGTGGAATATACCCCTCTACGACGACGATGTGCTCTGGGTGGTGCCCGGCAGCCACCGCCGTTCCAACAGCGAAGCGGAAAACCAGCAGCTGCGGAAAAACAGCCGGGTGCCCCTGCCCCACAGCATGCCGGTAGAGCTCAAAGCCGGCGATGGGGTGGTCTACACCAATACCATCCTGCACTGGGGCAGCAACTACAGCAGCAAACTCAGGCGCACCATCCATCTTGGTTATCGGGCCTTTGGCGGCGGCAATTACCCCCACGTTCCCGGAATGTACTACAGCGAGGGTTTCGCGCGCCACCTGCAGCCGGAATTCCAGCAGATTTTCGCGCGCCACCAGGCCCTCTACGCGGCCGAGTGCGACCAGATCGAGGCGACCTACCGGGCCCTCATCGAGCGCGACGAGAAGACCTTCCGCGCCGGTATCGAATACCTCCACTCCGGTGCGGTGGGCGCCATCGTCTGTGTCATTCTGCTCTCCAAGCTGGCCTACAAGATCCTCTTTGGCAGCCATCCCAACCGGGGCGGCTACGGCGGCGACTTCACCCAGGAAAAGCAGCTCGGCCCGCGCTTTACGAAAGCAGAGTTGGAGCTGCTGTGGCAGCGCTTCGAGCCGCTGGACAAAAAGCTGCAGGCCGACGCCGAACAGTACGTCCCGGGCTTTCAGTCCGGACCCATGCCCTACTACTTTCAAGAGATGCCCGAGAATCTGGATATCGACGGATTTATCGCCACCTGGAGGACCTGAGGAGCGCAGCCCAAGAGCAGCTGTTTGAAAATGCGCGGCGCGCTCAGAGCAGGGGCGCAAAGATGGCTGCAAGGACGGTTTTTTTGGCCGCAGCCATGAATAAAAAAATCTATTGAGGAGGAAAACTCGTGAGCAAAACTAAAAAAGCGGCGCGACAGATAGAAGTGCGGGTGGGCGCGGTGCAGATGATTTCGCAAATCGACGATACCCCGGGCAATATCGATAAGGCCCTTTCCTACTGCGATCGGGCGGCAAAAAAAGGCGTGAAGATCCTCTGCCTGCCCGAGTGCGCCAGCACCGGCTTTGAGTGGCTCGAGCGCAAAAACGCGGCGGCGACGATTCACGCCGAACCGGTGCCCGGCCCCATGGTGCGCCGCTTTGCAGCAAAAGCCCGGGAAACCGATATGTACATCATCTTCGGCATGGTGGAGCGGCCGCGGAATGGGCGCCGCATATACAATACCGCCTTTCTGGTGGGAGCGCGGGAAGGCTATATGGGCCGCTTCCGCAAGGTGCTCTCCGAAAAGGTCTTCAGCGACGGCACGGAGGCACCGGTATTCGACACCTGCTACGGCAGGATCGGCATCTTCATCTGTGCCGATATGCGCTCGCCGGAACTGTCCCGGCTGCTGGCGCTCAAGGGCGCCCGGATATTGTTCCAGCCGACCAACTACTTCTACAAAGACGGGATAGGTATCAAGCGCCACTACATGGGCAAAAACGCGGCGCAGCGGGCGCGCGCCATGGACAACGGCGTCCACCTGGTGATCGCCAATGCCGGGCGCCCCGAATACGTCAACGACAGCCGCATCCTGGCCCCCAACAGCCAGGGGCCTCCACAGCATCTGGCCCGCGCCACGCGCCGGGAGCAGCTGCTGGTGGCCGACATCGCCTACGATCTCGAGGACAACCGGGTGGCCCATGCGGCGGCGCATTCGCCGTGGTTGTTCCGCGAGTTGGGCGCGGCCATGGTGCGGGCGGCAAAGCGCTAGAACGCAACGCAAAATATTGCGGTCCAACCGCTCGAGGCGGGAAGAAATTTTTTATCGGCGGCGTACTGTGGGATTT
>CAXFTV010000629.1:0-5280 GCA_964005845.1 uncultured bacterium | reverse complement strand
GGGCCGTAGTAGTCCTCGGGTGCGATCCGCGTTGCATCCTCCTGCTCCGGGCGGGGAGGGCCAGCGTGGAAACAAGGCGAGGCGCCGCCGTGGGCAATTGCCTCGGCTGCCCAGACCCGCCAGCGGCGGTAGTCGTACTTGTTGATGACGAAGGGACGGCCGCCACCAGCAGCGTGCATGTGCCGGGCGTTGAGTCCCATGTCGGCGATGAAGCCCTGCTCTATATCACTGCCCCATCGGTAAGGGCCCTGGCTGTACCAGATGTAGTCCTCGCCCCGCGCCCACAGATCGGCAGGGAGAGCGGCGCGCTCGTCGTTTACCCGCATTCCGTACTTGTGGTACCACTGGGCCGCCAGCAGCCCCGGGCGCAGTGAGCGGCCGTAGTCGATGAAGACCTCGTCGAAGGCGCCCTTGCGGCGCCGGGCGGCGGCCTGTTCGAGGTGCACCAGGTAGCGGTGCCTCAATTCGCCAGGGGCATCGGCGGCCGGCTCGCGGGCATCGGCGGCGGCGACAAAATCACCATCGAACAAGCTGTCCAGTTCAGCGCCGCTGAAGAGTGAGCTCATGTGCGTGCGGATAGCTGCGGCGCAATAGCCACAGCCGCAGAACCCCTCGTAGTTGTGCGTCGTATTGAAGCCGTCCAGGCCCAACTCGATGCCTTTGCGCACCATGGCCTTGAGGGTTTGCAGCCACACCGGATTGGAAATACAACCGCGGTAACTGAAGTACGGGCGCCCCTCGATGGCCCTTCGCGCCGGCTCTCCCGAGGGCTCCAACGATATGGCCCCCAGCACGGACTCCGCCGGTCGATCGCCGAGCAGCGCCGGCGTCCACATTTGCTCCCAAATTTCACCGAAGAGTCCCAAACCCGTTTCATGATCGCCGTAGTGCAAGGTCGAGGAGAGCTGGCCGACTGCACGAGCGCCGGCCGCCTTTACTTGCGGGATCACCTCGGCGGCGAGCGCGAGATTCTCCTCGATGCCCAACAGCGGCATCCCCGCCCACGAACGATGGACGCTCGGATCGCCGGCCAGGGAATAGAAATCAGGGCCGAAGTTGCCCATCTGTACGAGCTGCACCTTGCCCCGACGCACGTGATCGACGACCTGATCGGCGCTTGGCATCGTCCAGTATTCGATGAGTCGATTGAACCAGAAACCAGTATCCATTTGCAAGTTCACCTTGGGGAAAAGGGGAGTTTCCAGAAGCGAGGCGATGGCCGGCACACGAACAATAAGCGCCCATCACGGCCGGGATGTCAAGGTTCAGGGCACGCATGCTCGACTGGCGACGGCGGCCGCCTCTGGCGCAAACACCGCCTCAGGGCCGGCTCCGCATCAGAGCCGAGGCTCGACAAAGCGCAAAAAAATACCCATGCGGCTTGACCCGAGGTCCTGAAAAGCCCTTTATAATTTCTATTCACGGGCCGACCAACCGGCTTCTAACGCTCGGACAAGGAGAGATTCTCTTTCGTGACCTCAATCGACTCAACTAGCGCCCCGACCCCGGATGAAATCCACTTTCGCGCCGCCACCGAAGTTCTCGTCGGCGGCATGTCGGGCGCGGCGCGCGAGAACGCCGCTCTCGGACGGCCCATGCTGGCCGCGAGAGGTGACGGCGCGCGCATCATCGCAGCGGACGGCACTGAATACCTGGATTTCTTCACCGGCTTCGGGGCCACGATTCTGGGCCACAACGATCCCGGCGTGCGCGCGGCCATCGAGCAGGCCCTCGACCTCGGCCTGGTTCACGGGCCCGAGACCATCCACCAATCCGAGCTGGCCCGCCAGTTGACCCAGCTGGTTCCCTGCGCTGATTTGATCCGCTTCGCCAATTCCGGATCCGAGGCGACAATGGTGGCCCTGCGTGCGGCGCGGGCGCACACCGGCCGGAGCAAGATCCTCAAATTCGAGGGCCATTTTCACGGCCTGCAGGAGCACGTCCTCTACAGCACGCATCCCCCGGCACGCGCGCCCGCACCGGGGGCGCTGCTCGAGCCGACCATAGACTCCGCCGGCATTCCGCAGACTTTTGCCGATCTGGTCGTAGTCGCACCCTGGAACGATCTGGCCGCGGCGGAGCACGCCTTCGAGCAGCATGATCTCGCCGCCGTCATCATGGAGCCGATCAACTACAACGCCGGCTGCCTGGTCGCCGATGGCAGCTATATGCAGGCCGTGCGCGATATGGCCACCCGCCACGGAACCGTGCTCATCTACGACGAGGTTCTATCGGGATTTCGCACCGGAACGGATTGCGCCCAGGGCTACTGCGGCGTCACCCCGGATATGGCCCTGCTGGGCAAGGCCGTCGCCAATGGCGTACCCCTTGCCGTGATCGCCGGCCGCCGGGAAGTCATGGAGACCTTCAGTCCAATCGGACCAACTGCTCATAGCGGCACCTACTCCGGCCACCTGTTCGGCGTCCTGGCCGCTCTCGCCACCCTCGACAGACTAAGTTCGCCTGGTTTCTACGACGGTCCGGACGGCATCCTGGCCCGCGGAGCGTATTTCTACGACGGACTGCGCGACATTTTCGCCCGCCGCGGCATTTGCTGTCGCGTCCAGGGCCTGGGTCCGCGATTCAGCCTCTACTTCGGACTGGACCCGGATATCGAAGTGCAGGTCTATCAGGATATCGTCGGCCACGACTTCGCCATGCTCAACCGCTTCGTTCGGGCCTGCATCGACCAGCGGGTGTACTTCCACTCCTACGACATCGTCGTCGGCCATCACGGCTTCAGCGCCGCCCATGGCCGCGCCGAATTGGCGGAAGCGCTCGAAAAGATCGACACGGCTTGCTCGCGGCTGGGAGGATAGCCGCGCTCGCGGGCTTCACCTCGATGCCGCGCAGCCAGGTGCTGGAGCTATGAAACGGCCTCCTGCTCCAGGCGGCCGGCACGGGGCGCACACAGGAGGATAAACGCGCCAATGGATGCCGATATTCTGCTCAAAGGCGGCCACCTGATCGACCCGAAAAACGGCCGCGACGGCATTATGGACCTCGCCGTCAAAGACGGTAAAATCGCCGCCGTCGCTCCCGACCTGCCGGCGGCGGCGGCAAAGGTCGTCGATCTCTCCGGTCTCTACATAACCCCCGGTCTGCTCGATATCCACCTCCACGTCTACGGCGGCTTCGACGCCTGGCTCTTCCCCGACCCCCACTGCCTGCCCCAGGGAGTAACGACGTGCATGGACACCGGCGGCGCCGGCTACAAGGACTTCGAACACTTCAAAGATACCATCATCGCAAGCGCTAAAACCAGGGTCCTGGCCCTGCTCAATATCGTCGGTGCGGGAATGACCGGTCCCCCCGAACAGGACACCACCGACATGGACCCGCAAAAATGCAGCGCGATGATCAGCCGCTATCCCGAATATCTGGTCGGCTCCAAATCGGCCCATTTCAGTGGTCCGGGTTGGGAGTCTGCCGGCGGCGCGATCGCGGCGGCACGCTTGAGCGATACCATCGCTATGATGGATTTCTCCCCCAGGCCGACCCGCACCTATGAAGAGCTCCTGGCGCGCCTGAGCCCCGGCGATATCCACACCCATTGCTATTCCACGCGCACGCCCTTAATCGACGACGAGAACCAGGTGCAGAAATACGTCTGGGCCGCACGCGAGCGCGGCATCATCTTCGACACCGGCCACGGCAACGCCAGTTTCCGCTTCCACATCGCAGTACCTGCGCTGGCGCAGGGCTTCCCTCCCGATACGATCAGTACCGATCTGCACCAACGCAGCCGCATGCTCCCCAACGCCACCATGAATATCACCATGTCCAAGTTCTTGGCCCTGGGAATGCCCCTCGCAGAGATCATCTACCGCTCGACCTGGCGCGCGGCCGAAGTCATCCGCCGCACGGAGTTGGGCCACTTGAGCGACGGCGCCATTGCCGACGTGGCGGTCTTCGCACTGCGCACAGGCGAATTCGGCTTTGTCGATGCCACCCGTTCGGTGCTGAAAGCCGAGCGCCAGTTCGAATGCCAGATGACTTTGCGCGCCGGCGAAATCGTCTGGGACCTCAACGGGCTCAGCCTGCCTTCCTGGAGGGAAACCGCGCCGGATGTCTAAATCCGCAACGATCTATACCTACCCGTGGGATTCGCCGGACGAAGATAGCGGCCAGGCACTCGCAACCATCGCCGGCACCGCCGGTCTCAAACGCCTCGACATGACCCAAAGTTACCACGTATCGATTTCAAGGAGACGAGCCTGTGGATTGCCAAACGATTCAGCGCGCTATTGACCTATTGCCCCGACACCACTTAGCCAACTTGCCGACGCCGCTCGAGCTCTGTCCCCAACTCAGCGCCAAGCTCGGAGGGCCGCGGATCTGGATCAAGCGCGACGACCTGACGGGCCTGGCCTTTGGCGGCAACAAGTCCCGCTACCTCGAATTCACCCTCGCCGAAGCTACCGCTCAGGGCTGCGATGCCGCAGTGCTGAGTGCAGTCGTCCAGTCGAACCACTGCCGCCAATTCGCCGCCGCCTGTGCCCGCCTCGGACTCAAAGGAGTCGTAATTCTGCGCGCAGACGAATCGACGATGGGACGCAGCGAGCCCGCCCAGGGCAACTACCTCCTCGACCAACTCTTTGGCACCCGGGTTCGCGTCGCGGCTACGGACCAGCTTTCGACGGTTCTCGCCGCGGAAGTAGAACGGCTAAAAGAAGAGGGCTATAAACCCTTCACCGGGCTCTCCGGCATGCTCTCGCGCATAGCCTATATCCAATGTGCCCTGGAGATTGCGACTCAGTGTCGGGACAAGGGCATCACAGCAGGCCATGTAGTTATCGGATCCGGGGGCAATAGTCTGGCGGGGCTGGTCGCCGGTTTTGCGCTTCTGGGCCACTCGCCTCACTTTATCGGGACGCCTCAGAGCAAGATGAGCCAGGGGGACCGAAGCTCCGGACGAATCGCCGCCGCCGCCGCCGACGCCGCCGCCCATATCGGCCTGGAATGCGCCGCCGACCCCGCCCGAATCACCCTAACAGATGCGTACGTCGGCCCCGGTTTTGGCTATCCCGACCAGGCCACGCTGGACACCATCCGCCTCCTTGCCGCCAGCGAGGGGATTCTAGTCGACCCCACCTATTCGGGCAAGGGTTTTACCTGCCTCGTCGACCAGCTGCGCCAGGGGCGTTTCACCGAGAGCGAGGACATTGTCTTCGTCCACACCGGCGGCACGCCGCTCCTCTTTGCCTATGGAGAAGAACTCCTCGTCTTCTAGTGCCGGCTGGAAAGCAAACCCCACCAGCCCGCCCAACTCCTCGGCTT
>CAXFTV010000628.1:0-2762 GCA_964005845.1 uncultured bacterium | reverse complement strand
TACAGCGCATCCGTTGCCGCCTTTAAAAATAACGAGGTTCAGCTGGCCTGGTTTGGTGGCCTTTCCGGCGTCAAGGCACGTTTGGCAGTACCGGGTTCACAGGCCATTGCCCAGGGTGAGGAAGACCCCCAATTTGTTACCTACTTCATCGCCAATGCCCAGACGGGTATCAAAGCCGGTAAAGATTTTCCCGCAGCCATCAAAGGTCAAACTTTTACTTTTGGGTCCAAGGGTTCAACCTCGGGCCGATTGATGCCGGAATTTTTTATCCGCGAGCACTTCAAAGCGGAGCCGAAAAAGATTTTCAAACGGGTCGGCTTCAGCGGTGACCACTCCAAAACGCTAGCTCTGGTGCAATCGGGCAGTTGGGCGGTTGGAGCGCTCAACTACAAAGTTTGGCACAAGGAAGTCGAAGCGGGTAAGGTCGACACTGCCAAAGTCAACATTATTTGGAAAACGCCGGGCTACGTGGATTATAACTGGACCATCCGTGGCGATGTAGAAGCCAAATACGGAAAGGGTTTTATCGGTAAAGTCAGGGACGCGCTAGTGGGCATGAAAGATGAGGAATTGCTCAAGTCCTTCCCGCGGGCCAGCTTCATTCCGGCCGACAACGCGATGTACAAACCCATCCTCGATACGGCAATCGAAATTGGCATAATCGACAAGTGAATTCCGCAGGGCGATCTGGGCTCAGCGGCTTGAGCAGGTGGCACTGCTAATATAAAAATGTACCCATTTGATGGTCTATGGAGGACCATCTTTCACATGCTCTGTGACATGCGCACGGAGTACATATCTCTAACCATGAGGAGGAGGGTTAATTGAATCAATTTCGTGCTGTTCTAACTATTTCTTTATGCATGGCATTAAATGCTGATCTGGGCGCAGCGAGTGAGGGTAAAATTTCCGGCTACATGTTCGGGGATTATTACCGCGTGCTTAGTTCGGATGATAAAGATGGCACCAAGAATAGAAATGCATTTGAATTCCGCAGAATCTACTTTACCTACGATAGCAAAATCGACGATGAGTTTTCGATCCGCTTCCGCCTGGAAGCCAAAGGCAATAAATTTGGAGCGGGTGGCTCTATGGTACCCTTTGTAAAACATGCTTACTTGAAGTGGAAAGAGGGCGTGGGGAGTGCCGATTTTTACTTTGGACTGTCCGGCACCCCGACCTTTGCCGCCGCGGAGAAGGCATGGAAGTATCGCGCCATAGAAAAGACCATGCTCGACCTGAACAAAATTGGCTCTTCGGCCGATCTCGGAGTAGCGCTCAAGGGCAAGTCCGGCAAACTGGGTTACCACGTGATGCTGGGCAATGGGAACGGAAAAGCTCCTGAAAGCGACAATGGCAAGAAGATATATGCGGCGGGCTCGGTGCAGCTTAGCGATGGATTGCAAGTCGAGCTTTACGGAGATTTCAATATGAAACCGGGAGGCCAGGACGAGATAACTCTCAAAGGTGTTGCTGGCTTTATTAATGAGGGATTCCACGGTGGCCTCGAGGTGTTTTCGCGCTCAAATAAGAAAGGGGCAGACGATGGAGGCGATGAGACGATCACAGGTCTATCGGCCTTTGGTGCTCTGAGGTTAGGAGAAAGCTTGAAGGGTTTTGGTCGCGTAGACGCGGTCAGCAAGGAGGAGAATACAGATCTGCTGGTTATTGCAGGCTTGGACCACCAACTTGCCAAGAATGTCCACCTAATGCCCAATTTTTATATCGAGTTGCCCGATGGGCCGGATCCCAGCATCCAGGCCCGGCTTACCTTTTTCTACAAATTCTAGGCGACAAGCAAAAAGTAGGCTAAACTTTTAATTCCACATGGTTTAGCCTGCTTTTTTTAGGAAGATCTGTTTTGGATGTGCAAAACACCGAAGTAGATCGCAAGGCCAACAGGTAATTTCCTCTCTCTTGCACTCCTGCCAGGAGTGCTGGGACAAGGGGCTATAACCGGTTGGCCCTTTTTTTTATTCCTTAAGTACTTTAAAATACTTTTAATTAAATGCCTTTTCCAAAGGGTGAAGATTGGGGCCTGAATTATGTAACTTCCCCTCACCTGGAAGGGATTGGTGATCACGCCTCTAATATTGCGGAAAATGCAGCCTATCTGGTAGAAGGTAGAATCGTGCGCCATCGAAAAGAGAAGTGGTAGGAGGCAGAACGCGATAGAGACGAGCCGGAGGAACTTGCAGAGGAAGTCAATGAGCTATAGGATTCTGGTGGTAGAAGACGATCCCGATATTCAGGAACTGCTTAGCTATAACCTCAAACAGAATGGTTTTGAGGTTATTTCAGTCGCGGATGGGGAAGTAGCTTTGGAAAAGCTCGAATCTGAGCTGGTTGATTTAATCTTGCTGGATCTAATGTTGCCGGGTATAGATGGTTTGGAGGTATGCCGCTCATTGAAACAGCGCTCTGGGGTACGCGATATCCCGGTACTGATGTTGACGGCAAAGGCTGAGGAAGTAGATCGGATCGTCGGTTTGGAACTGGGGGCCGACGACTACGTGGTGAAGCCATTTTCACCGCGGGAATTGTTGTTGCGAATCAAGGCAATCTTGCGCCGTGCCACTGGTGGGACGGAGATAGATGAAAGCGCGAGACTCCGGGCCGGGCCATTGCTCATTGACCCGCATGGGCACCAAGTTCTATTCGAGGGCAGTTTGCTGGAATTGACCGCCACGGAGTTCAAGCTGCTGCATATCCTTGTGCAGCGACGGGGCCGGGTTCAGACCCGTGACGAACTGCTCAACGTC
>CAXFTV010000627.1:0-4961 GCA_964005845.1 uncultured bacterium | reverse complement strand
CCGGGGAAGCCCTTCTCGGTCGAAGTGGCGTTGCCACTAACCGGCGATTACGCCACCCTCGAATTGCTTTACAGCGGCCGGGATGGGTCGCTGCACAGGCGCGAGATCGTCCCCCTAAAACCAGCTCGTCCCACGGCACACTTGCCTTTTGCCGGGGCGGCGGCGCGATTTTTTGTGGCCTCGCACCACGACCTGGAAAGACCCGAGGCCGACGGCCGCTACCTGTGGTGCCACGGCACTCAGAGCGGCTTCGAAATGGACTGGAGCACTTGCGGCGTGCGCGCCCCGGAAAACCTGCGCGACTTCGGGACTCTTTGCCTGGTGGGCGATGCCTGGCCGCTCGAGCGCGTTGCCGAGTTGCGCACCTGGATCGAGGGCGGCGGCGGTCTGCTCTTGTGCGCGCCTTTCGGCCAACTGGCCGAAGGACTGCGAGATTGTCTACCCCTGCGACCCCTGGTAGCCGCTTCCAAAGTTCAGCCTGCCCACGTGGCCATAACCGGGGCCGGCATGCAGCGCTATGCCGAGGCCGAATGGGTCCTTGAAGAGGGCACCACAGAGGCGCCGCGGATCTGGCGCTGGCTGCACACCCGGACGCTGGAACAAGTCGACCCGCTGGTTGGCCTGCAAAGGGTTGCAGCTCACGAGACCGTCGACCGCTTGATGCTGGAACCGGATGCCAAGGTGCGAATCGGCTACTGGGTGCCCTGCGCGGCGCATCCCCAGGCGCTTGTGACCTTGAGTTTCACCGACGAAAAAAATCATCCTGCCGTGGGCCTGCGCCAGCTCGGAAAGGGCCGCATTGCAGCCGTTGCCAGCCGACCGGCCTGGGGGGGCAATTATCGCAAAGTTGTATGGGATGGGTGGGGCCAGTACCACCGCGCCTTCTGGGCCGGTTTAATGGGGTGGGTAGGGGGGAGCTGGTAGGTGCCTCTAAGATGCTCCGAGGCCGTGTCCGCCCCGGAGGGCAATTTTTTTGTCTCCTTTCTGCGGTGAATGTTTTAAAGCAAATTAAACAAATGGGACAGTATTGCCAGTTTCTTGGTTGGCGAGTTTTCGCAAGCAGGCAAGGGCCTCAATTGACAAAAACTGGAGTACTTGACGCAGATCGAAGGACAGGATAGTTTCTGGCGTTCTAAAACAGCAAAACTGGCTCTCGAAAAGCTATGTTTAATCGAGGGCAAGCCCCCACTAAATTCCCTTTGCCAAAGAGGAGAATACCGTGATCGATCTGAGCAAGTATCGGGTCATCGACCTGTCCTACGAAATGGTTCCCGGTGAAAAAAAAATCAACGGCCAGTACCTGCACGGTGAGCCTTTTGTCGGCCGCACTATAGAAGTGCAGGAATTCATGGCCTACGGGGCGCGCATGCACTTCATCCAGAGTCAGACCCACAACGGCACCCATTGCGAATCTACTTACAAATATGTCGATGAAGGGCCGGATTCGGCCGGCATGGCGCTGGAGTCCCACATCGGCGAAGCCATAATCTGCGATTTCTCGGATATCGGTCCCGGCGGGACCATCGGTGCGGATGATTTTGCCGCGGCCGGCGTGCGGTCCGGGGATATCGTCCTGGTGCGCACCAACCCGGATCTCGAGGAGCGGGAGAGCCTGCCCTATTTTACCGCCGCTGCACTGAATTGGCTCATCGATGTCCGCATCAAAATGCTGGGATCGGGGGGCAATTTATTTTACGGTCCTTCGGATGTCCCCGATGCGCATATCAAAGCCGAGGAGCGGCTTTTGCGCAATGGCATTCCCTGCGTGGACTGCGTAAACGGATTGGAGCAGATTAGCAAAGAGCGAGTCTTCTTCATTGCCTTGCCTCTGAAGATGAAACGGGTCACGGCGACCTGGACGCGGGCCATTGCCCTGGAAGAGATTGATTGAACTAGGCGCTTTGAAGCACACCCGGGAAGCCGACCTAGATAACAAGTGCGCTGCCCTAGCACCAAACTTTTCACCGCCCTCGCTGGTTGCGGTCCTGGACAGGTGGGTTCGGAGTTCCTATTTTGCACCCCCAAACACTGTGGCTAGGTAGCCAATTTATCGAGGAGAAATAACTATGTCCCTGCGCACGCCGTCTTCGCTGAGCAAATTCTGTCGCCAGGTATTGCCGCCGCTGCTGCGCGAGACCCGTGGCAAGCGCATTTTGAATATTGTAAAAGAAGTGGTGGAAACCGATCGCTGGAATTCCTTCGATCGTTTCCACGATACCACCCGGACCCTGGTGCGGCACTACGAAGAGGCCGGTGCCACGGCCGAAGTCGAAAGCATCCAGACGGGCGGACGGATCGGTTCCGGGCGCTGGATCATTCAGCAGGCAGAGGATGTCCATGCCGCCACCGTAGATATAGTCGAGCCCGTAAAACAGCGGCTGCTGGACTACAAGGAAAATCCCTGGCACGCGATTCAGTGGACCGCAGCGACGCCGGCGGAAGGTAGCACCAGCATCCTGGTGGTGATTGATTCCGTAGAAGAGCTTCGGGCGCTGCCGCCGGATGGACTGGTTGGAAAAACCGTGCTTACCAAGCTTTCTCCCCGCTCTCTCATAGAGCTTCTGGCCGACAAGGGTGCAGCGGGCGTTATTACGGATATTCCGGTTCCGGATTTGCCGGACGCAGTGGCCTGGACAAAGTTCGGCTGGGGCGGAGTGCCCATGGGCAGTGCTACGGCGCAACTAGTGGGCCTGGTGATTTCGGCCAATCAGGGAAAGCGTTTGCGGCGCCTGGTGGAGCAGCACGGTATCCTGACTTTGCACACCCGGGTGGACTCGCATCGCTATGTAGGTACTCACGATGTGGTAAGCGGTCTAATCCGCGGCGGCGGCGATCCCCAGGACGAGGTCTGGGTCCTGGCCCACAGTGCCGAGCCCGGGGCCATCGACAACGCTTCGGGGGTGGCGCTGTGTGTGGAAATGGCACAGGTGATCGAAAGCCTGATCGCGCGCGGTGAACTGCCGCGCCCCCGCCGTACTATTCGCTTGCTGAATGCCTATGAATGCTACGGGTTTTTCCCCTACTTAGAGCGCATGTCGCGTTTGCAGACGCCCATGGCCGGGGTGGTTATAGACACCCTTGGATCGCGGCCCGAAGTTTGTGATGGGCGCCTGGAGTGGCACGCCACCATTCCGATGTCGGCCGGCTTTGTAGATTGGGTGGGGGAGGCCATCATCCGCGCTACCCTGCGGCGCCACAATCCGGGCTACAAGCTCCATCTGGAGCCTTTTATGTCCACTGCGGATACTCTCATTGGCGACCCTCAGTACGGGTTCCCCTGTCCCTGGATCACGACGCACCACCGCGATAGCGGCAGCGGCTTTGACGCCTATCACACTTCGGCAGATACCCTCAAGCTGCTGAGTCCTGCCGGTTTGAAGACTTGCGCTGCGGCCATGGCCGGCTATCTCTATTTCCTGGCCGATGCCGGCAGTCGCGAGGTCGTCGAACTGGCGACCAGCCAGACCCAGCGCAGCCTGCGGCAACTGGACGTGGGACGCAAAAAAATTACGGCCGAACAGGTGCGCTATCTGCGGGATGAACACCATGCCAATATGGAGCAGCTCAAGCGCTGGATGTGGGGTGGGGACCGCGGCCAGATTATGAAGCATCTGGCCGCGTGTGAAAGGGAAGTAGCCCAGGCGGGCAAACGCGCCGCGCGCCCGCAGCAGCGGCGTTCCCGGGTTCCGGAGGCCGGCCGGCGCGTACCCCGCCGCACGGCGCCGTTATCGCCGGATTCCACAAATCCCCCCCCGGCCATTAATGCGCGCATAGGCAAGGCGGGGCTATCGCCCTGGACTCTGTTTTGGGCGGATGGCAAACGCAACCTGGCCGAAATCGCCGCCGCGGCGACCTGCGAGAACGTCGGGAGCCTTGGCGTCAAGGGGAAAGTGGCCAAAGCTGCAGTGCAGATAGAGCAGGTGGCGGGGTTTTTCGAAGCACATGCCGAACTGGGTTATGTGGAGTTGATGGATCCTGCGGAAATGGCGACTCGCTCGCAGTTGGTGGCCGATTTCAAAAAACTGGGTCTGGAAGAGGGCATGGATGTGATGGTGCACAGTTCGCTGTCGAGCATCGGTCCTGTAAAGGGTGGTGCCGATACAGTGGTGGATGCCCTGCTGGGGGCCATCGGGCGCCGCGGCAATTTGATGATGCCCTCGTTCAACCACGGCGCTGGAAAGGTTTTTAATCCCCTCACTACCCCTTGCACCAACGGCGCCATTCCCGATGCCATGTGGCGTCGTCCCGAGGCCGTCCGCAGTCTGCATCCGACTCACCCGGTGGCGGTTATCGGACCGCGGGCCGAAGCATTCTGCCGGGACCATCTCGAGGTGGGTATCTGGGAGCAGGACAGTCCTATTGGTCGCTTGGTGCACGGCGGCGGTTATATCCTTTCCCTGGGCGTTAAGCACAATTCCAGTACCGCCTACCACGTAGCTGAGGTGTCGGTGCCCTGTGGTTGCCTCGATGCTTTCGGCAATCCCTACCAGGTAGTCGGCGAAGACGGTCAGATACGGCAGGTAGAGGGGCTGGCCTGGCGCGCCGGCACCTGCCCGGTGGCGCTGGAGAAAATGGACCAGACCCTGGACCGCCGTCAGTTGCAGCGCCACGGCAAGATCGGGGCCGCCGATGCACAACTGGTACTGGCACTTGATCTGTGGAAAGTGCGGCGCGAACACCTGCGCAAGGTTTGTCCCGGCTGCACTATCAAGCCGGGTATGCGCAAGTGAGACGGTGGCTCATTGCCGGGGTGCTGCTGAGTGCAGCGGCAGCCCTGGTGCTGTTGCTCTACACTCGTACCGCCCTCGTCCCGGTGGCGCGGCTGCAGCTGGAGGATTTTACCGATGCCGCAGCCCTCGAAGCCTGGACCTTCAATGAGGTTTTTGCCAGGTTGCTCCCCGGCGACACCGGTGCTCGCTTGTTCTACCCGCACTGGAGCTGGTGGAGGGGCAAGTGGCCGG
>CAXFTV010000626.1:0-5415 GCA_964005845.1 uncultured bacterium | reverse complement strand
GGGGGGGGGGCGGCTCCGGCCTATTTGCTTGGCAGACTCGGTGGACGGGTGGAACTGGTCACAAATTTGGGGCAGGACAGCTGGAGTGGGGTACTGCAAGCCGAAATCGAGGCCGCGCAAGTGGCCATTCACCCGGTGCGCACTGGTACTACGGCCACAAATATCATTCTCCTGAGTTCGACGGGGGCCCGGCGCTCCATGTACTATGCCGGTGAAAAGGTGGACTGGCAGCGCTCTCTGGAAGGTCCGACCCCGGAGTTTTTCCTGGCCTCGGGGTTTGGGCTCGTGGGATCCGAAGACCTGCAGGTCTTGCACCAGGTCTTCAGATCCCTGCGGCAGCGGGGCACAAAAATCGTTTTTGATCCCAGTCCCTGGTTTGCCGGGCGGGTCTCGTGCAAAGCCATGCTGGATGTCTGGCAGCAGGTGTTTTGCCTGGTGGCTACCGAAGAAGAGCTGCAGGTCTGGCGGCAGGCCCCCGGCGCCGAGGAGCTGGCGCTGCAGCTGCTGCAGGAGGGACCCGAGTACGTGGTGGTCAAAAGGGGCGCCGAAGGTGCCGCCTATGCCGCAAGGGGAAAGGGCAGCGGTCTGCTGCCCACTGAGCGAGTAGCTAGCGAAAATACGGTTGGAGCTGGGGATAGCTTCAACGGCCGTCTGATCTACGAAATGTGCCAGGGCAATTCCCTCGCAGAGGCAGTCGAAGCCGCAGTAGCCACTGCGACCCGGGTGGTGCGCCGGGGTAGAGGGGTGAGGGGGGCGCTGGACTGATTTGATCAGCCAGGGAAAGATACCAGCTCAATTCGGGATGCTTTAAAAGGATCTGGAAGGCGCAGAGAAGCACATCTTCCAACTTCGCGATGGGAAGATCATAGGCAATCGGATCTATGGGGCGTTGCTGTAATCTACCGACATACTGCCTGAATCAACGCCTTGATATAGCCGTTGGAATAGGCGCGACTGGCCATGCCCTGTGAATCGGTCGGAATTCCGGGGGTATGGTCCATCATGATGGGGCCGTCAAAACCGACATCCCGGTAGGCCTCCATGGCGCGCACCATGTCCATATCGCCCTCGTCGAGAAAGACCTCCTGGAACTTGTAGGGATTGCCGCGAATATTGCGGAAGTGCACGAATACGATTTTGTTCCGCGCGCCAATCGCGTGGATGGCCTCGACGATATCCTCCCCCATTTCGGCCACGCAGCCCTGGCAAAACAGCATTCCGTAGGCAGCGCTGGGAACCAGGTCGAAAACCCGCTGGAAATTCTCGATGCTCACCATAATCCGGGCCGCACCCCCCAGCGGCTCCGGAATGGGAGGATCGTCCGGATGCAGCGCAATTCTCACCCCGGCCTCCTCGGCCACCGGGACCACGCGTTGCAGAAAGTAGTCGATATTATCCCATAGCTCTTCCTCGCTAATCTCCTTATCCGGAAAGTGGGGCGGGTCCTTCATCAACTCCTCATATTCGAATGAACTGTAGCTGATCCCACCCCGACCGTACGTGGTCGAGGTGCGGAAATGGCTGATCGCATAAAAGGTCGTCGTCGTCGCCGGAACCCCTGCCGCGCCGTTGGCCCGCAGCATCTTGCACCAGATTTCAATTTATTCGTCCCTTCCCGGCTGCCCGTGAATGATCTTGTCCGGGGGTATGCGATGGGCATGGTAGACGAAGAGCTCCAATCCGTGGTCCTCGACGAACTTTTTCATTCGCTTAAAGTCTTCGGTGTGATCCTCGCCATCACCCATTTCCTCCGGCAGGTGAACCATTAGGGACTCCACCCCGATGGCCCGGTAGAAGTTTAGCCTGTCCGAACTCACGTCCTCCCACATCAGATAATCCATTAGTTGCATTTCAACGCTCATTTTTCAGCTTTAGATAGGTCGCAAAGCGAGCAGCCTTATTCGCGTCGGCCCTTCTTCAATCCAGCAATTGCCTGGGAAGTCCGATTCAGCAAGTGTTTTTCAGGCTCGATAGCGGGAATAGGGGGCTAGCTCTTAAGGCCTTTGGGAAGCAACGAACTGGAAGGCATAGAGTTTGGTCGAGTGCATTACAAAGCGCAGGCGAACCGGTTGACCCGCTGCTGCTGTACAATCGGAGTTACCCCCCCAGCTAATCGCCTTGCAGGTGGAATTCCCGCGAATGAGATCGCAGTCGCGTCGACTAAAACCGGGCAGAGCCCTACCATTTGCACCCTGAATTTCCACTTCGAGCCACCCGCCGCCGCCCGTATCCACATTGAGTTCGAGCCGGTTTCCGGCAAATTTCATGGGCGGAGGGTAAAAGTGCCGCCCTTGTCGGGTGCATCGGCCGACAGAAAGCCATCGAGGCGCAGGCGGGCGCGAAAAAGGCCCGTTTGCGCGGGTGCGTCGGCGGAATCCAGATGGAAGCGACTGGTGCCTCCGTAGTAGATCCAGATTTCATCGCCGACGATGAGGGGCCAGGGATTGGCAAAGATCATGCCGCTGCTGGGGCCGCCGTCTGCACCGAGACCCAGAAAGGGGCCGCGCGGTTCGGGGCGATGCCAGCGGATACCGTCGCGGCTGCTCAGAAACTGGACGTCAATCGTGCTGGGAAAGCGACCGTGGTCCCAGTGGTGGTAGGCCGTGGGCAGCATGATATAGCTGGATGGAGCACCGGGGTATTTCATCCCGCCTGGGGTATAGAAATCGAGGACGGGTTGCAAGGGCTGCATGCCGGTGGGCAGGGGCATGGCCTCGTCTCTGGGGTCGGCGTGGAAAACGGTGCGGGCCTGGGTCCAGGTGCGGAAGTCGCTGGAGGTCATGCGTCCGACCCAGCAAGTGCGATCGCGTCCTTTGGGAAAGTTTTTCATCCGCACAAAAGCCACGTAGCGCTCCAGTTCCTCGTCCCAGAAGGGGATGTTCTGACTATCGGCGGCACTGCCGTTTAACAGGGGATAGCCCTGGTCGAGGAATTTCCAGCGCAAACCATCGGGAGAGACCAGGGCCCGCAGTCCGCCGGCCCGCGTCCTTTTGCCCTGCCGCGGTGGTGGGTTGAGTTTGGTCCAGGCTTTATAGCGCTCGCTTTTCGGTGCTTTGTCGTCGCGGAATACTGTGGCTCCCTGCTAACTCTGAGTGCCGGCAGGGGGGCTGACAATGTTGTTGTGTTTGGACCCGGCAAAGGGGATTAATCCTAGATTGGGTTTTTTCCAGTGGATGCCGTCGGCGGATTCGGCATAACAGAGCTGGCGGTTAAAGCGGCCCGGCGTGTCGGGGTCGAGCATGACATCGTACCACAGGCGAAAGACGCCCTCTTCGCGCATGACCGTATTATAGCAGCCGATCCCACCCGATTCCCAGGGCCTGTCGGCTACGAGGACGGGATCGAGGTCCTGATAAGGGCGGTTGAGTACCAGAGAAATATTGCGTTTGCGGCAAAAGAACTTGGTGTCCCAAAAAAGCTGCTTTCGCGTCCCTATCTCAAAGGGCCTCTCGCTCATTTTTTGCCGCCTCTGGTCCGCCTTGTCTAGGCTGCGATTTGAGCGGCCAGAGCGCCAATTGCAGCCGCTGCTTCGCGCACCTGTGATTCGCTGATATCGAGGTGGGGGATCGCCCGTATTTTCGTTTTGGCAGGAGTGCTGACGCGGACGCCGGATTCGCGCAAAAGGCGGTCGCCAAATTCCTTTGCGCTCAATCCCAGATCGCCGATATCAAAGCGCACCATATTGGTCTCTACTTGATCCGGGTCGATCTGGATACCCGGAGATCCGGCGATGCCCTCAGCCAGGATGCGGGCGTTGCGGTGGTCCTCGGCGAGCCGTTCGACATTGTTTTCGAGGGCATAAATGCCAGCTGCTGCAATAAAACCAGCCTGGCGCATGGCGCCGCCGATGCGCTGCTTCCAGCTCCAGGCCTGGTCGATAAAAGCGCCGGTGCCGGCAAGTACTCCGCCCACCGGGGCGCCCAAACCCTTGCTTAGGTCGATCCAAACCGAGTCGAAGGAAGCGGCGTAGTCACGGGCCGAAATACCGCTGGCGACCACGGCATTGAAGAGGCGGGCGCCGTCCATATGGGTTATGCCGCCCCCCTCTTTGGCGATAGCGCAGACTTCCCGCATCTGTTCAAGCGGCCAGATTAAGCCGCCGGGCCCATTAGTGGTTTGTTCGACTGAAATGCCGCTGATGCCGGGCCAGTAGCGCGTCGAGGGCTTCATTTGTTCCTCGAGCTGGGCGGGGGTAAACTGGCCGCGCTCTCCGTCGACCGGGTAGAGGGTAACGCCAGCCAGTGCAGCGACGCCACCACCTTCGGAGTGCAGAGGATGGGCGCTGCGATCGCAGAGCACTATAGCACCGGGCGTGCAGTGTACTGCAAAGGCGATCTGATTGCACATAGTCCCAGAGGGTAGGAGGACGGCATCTTCCTTGCCAAGCAGTTCGGCGACCATATCCTGGAGCCGGTTTACGGTAGGATCTTCGCCTTTCTGTTCGTCGCCCACTTCGGCGCGGCACATGAATTCGCGCATCTCGGGTGAGGGCAGAGTGCCCGTGTCGCTGTAGAGGTCGATGCGGATTTCGGGTTGGTCGGGAGGACTTACTGGTCGCATGAATTTCTCCTTAAATACGAAAGCGATGAAATGAGTGGAGAGGAATATATGGGTTTCAAAAAGGTTATTCAATAGTTGGTTGGAAGGGGGGATTGTTTGGCTGAATAACATGGTGGATATTCAGTGGGGAAAAATTAACTCAACGGAGTTGAAGCCATGACAAAATGTCAAGGTGCAAATTCAATGCCGCGCTACCGCGTCATCATGAACTGGGATGGCGACGACGTCCTGAGTCAGGCCGAAGTGCCGATGAGCCGGGAAAAGTTTATCGAGGTGCTCTATGAGGGCCTGGAAGGCAGTGCTGTAGATTGTGCCTTCTGGAATGGTTCGGCGGGCAGTACGGCTTTTTATCCCTCCGAGGTTTTGGAATTTAAAGGGGAGGCCGATCGGGGGCGTTGCGAAGGGGTCATGCAGTGGCGTTCGATTGCCAATGCCCGGGCCATGATCGAGCGTGGCGAGGATCCCAACGAGTCCGCCATTGCCGGAGCTCGGGAGAGGGGGCTCGATATCTTCTATTCTTGCCGCATGAACGACCAGCACCAGGACCGCACCGACATGCCACTGCTCAAGCGGGAGCATCCAGAGTTGCTTCTGGGCGATTCGGTGCCCCCGTGGTTTTCGACCTCGTGGGACTACAGCCATGACCGGGTGCGCGAGCACCGGCTCGAAATGGTGCGCGAACTGGCAAATAATTACGACTTCGACGGCATTGAGCTGGACTGGCAGCGGCACGCCCATCACCTGCCGGTGCACCAGGCTTTTCGCCGGCGCTACGTGCTCACCGATTTTATGCGCCAGGCGCGGCAGATCGTGCATCGGGCCGGCGAGCGCCGCGGCCGGCCAATGTGGCTGGGG
>CAXFTV010000625.1:0-3288 GCA_964005845.1 uncultured bacterium | reverse complement strand
CTTGGAAGACCTTCGTCCTCTGTTTCAGAGCACCTTCAAGGCGGCCCGAGAACAGCATGGACCGCTGACCCGCGCCCAAAGAGGGGAATTAGGCAAGCTCTGCCGGTATACCGTGGTCAGCAATATCTGGTATGAGGTGACTTCCATGGTGGATCGGCCGATGAAGCTGCATCGCCAGCAGGGGACTCGCCGGCGATTGAAGCGGCGGGCGGCAGCGGTATTTCCTGATATACCACCCTCAAAACGGAAAAATGGATCATGAGTGAATCAATTGGGATCACTAGCGATGGCAGCAGCATAGAGCGTTTCATCCTGTCCAACCAGAATGGTACCAGTGCCCATCTCATCAATATGGGTGCCAGCATGAGTGAATTCTACGTGCGCGACCGCAATGGCGACCTGGACGATGTGGTACTGGGTTATGGCGATGTCTCGGACTATGAAGAAAATGCCTACAGCATTGGATGCACCATGGGCCGGGTTACCAACCGGATTGCGGGAGGGCGCTTTACCCTGGATGGAGTTGACTACAAGCTGGTTGCCAACCACGGGGTCCACCACATCCACGGCGGTCTGAAAGGCTTTAACAAGGTCCTCTGGCAGGGGGAATTAAGCGAGCATGCCGCAGGTTCAGCGGTGCGTTTCACCTATCTCAGTGCCGCTGGCGACGAGGGCTATCCAGGCAATCTCGAAGTCGCGGTGACCTATGTCCTCGGCGAGGATGATGCCCTGACTATCGAATACGAGGGAACTACGGATAGGCCGACGCCGGTCAATCTGACCAACCACACTTATTTCAACCTGGCAGGGGCTGCTGCCGGTTCGATATTAGACCACATTCTGACTGTGCATGCCAGTAGCTATACCGTTCCGGACGAAACCGGTCTACCCACCGGCGAGGTGCGCTCGGTGGCGGGTAGCGCGCTCGACTTTCGCCAGCCGGTGGCGCTGGGTGCCCGGATCGCGCAAGTGGGGCAGGGCTACGACCACAACTACATTCTCGACCATGGAAAAACCGCGACGCCCGAGTTGAGTGCCGCGGTTGGCGATCCGGCCAGCGGCCGTTTTATGCAGCTGCTGACGACGGAGCCCGGGGTGCAGCTATACTCCGGTAATTTCCTCGATGGCGCGGCGGGAAAAGGGGGGGCTTCGTACGATCGATACCACGGTTTTTGTCTGGAGACACAGCACTTTCCCGATGCGGTGAACAACCCCCACTTCCCCTCTACCATCCTGCGGCCGGGAGAAACCTATCGGCAGACCACGATCTACCGCTTTTCGGTCGAGGGCTAAACGCAAGGGCGGCAATGGGCGGGTGCTCCTGGAGAGTTGCGGGGGCCGCGTTTTATGATAAATAGAGCGATCTTAAGTTTCATTGCGGCTGTGCTGGGGAGTTTTGCCGAATGGTTTTGGGAAGGCCAGTTTTGTTTGCAGTTTAACGGAAAAATTTTTGCCCGGAGGAAAAAAGTATGCGCTTGGAGGGAAAGGTAGCTTTGATAAGCGGGAGCGGCAGTAATATCGGCCGTTCGATGGCCCGGATCTTTGCCAGAGAAGGGGCGCTAGTGGCGGTCAACGACATCGACGAAGAGGGCGGTGAAAAAACCGTCGAACTGATTGAAAAGGCCGGCGGCCAGGCGCGTTTCGTACACGCCGATATCAGCACTTCGGAGGGCGTGTGCCACGCCGTCGACTTCACTGCCGCTACCTTTGGCAAAATAGATATCTATCTGAGCAATGCCCATGCCGGCGATGGCGGTACCATACGGGCTTTTGATCGAGGGGGCACCGAGCAGGTGCTGGCGGTCAATCTGCTGGCCCTGCTCGAAGGAGCGCACCGCTGTCTGCCGGAAATGGAAAAGGCCGGCGAGGGAGCTATAGTCTGTACTTCCTCGGTGCAGGCCCTGCTCGGAGTTCAATCCCCGGCTTACAGTGCCGCCAAGGCGGCTCTGCTGGGGGCAGTGCGCACCATGGCGGTTGAGTTGTGGCCCCACAAGATCCGCGTCAATGCCATCTGTCCAGGTGGGGTGAGAGGACCGCTGTGGGAGGTGGTCGACAGGCTCGGCGAAGAATACTTGCCCGAATTTGAAGAGCGCTTCGGGCGGGAATTGCGGCATCTGCCGATGCCGGTCTCGGTCGACCCAATGGCCATTGCCCACGCTGCGCTCTACCTGTCTTCTGAGGAGGCTCGTTATGTGACCGGGCAGCATCTGTCCGTGGATGCGGGACTGGCCATGATACACCCTGGCATACACTCGGGGCCACCCCCGGTCGAAAGTCCGGCGGCCAAAGCCGAGTACCAGGAGCAGCTGCAGCGGGAATTTCGCTCCTGGATGGATGAGAAAGAAAAAGGGACCCGTCAATGAGCGGGCGCGTGGCAGGCGAGGCCCGGGTCCTGCGACGTGGAGTTTGCCATCGATTTTCCCCCATCGCGCCGGGCATGGTCGTACTGCGCTCTGCGGCAGCGTCGGATTGAGGCCCAGCGGGCCTGGCTCAGTCCAGTCTGGGGCGATTGCATAATAAATTCTAATAGCAGGAGTGATAAAATATGAAAATAACCGAAATCAAAACCGCCGAAGTCCGCGTCGGCAATCACTATCTCTACCACTATGTGCGCATTCACACCGACGAGGGGGTGTATGGCACCGGTGAAGCCAGCCACGTGGACGGCGGCTGGCGCGGTTCGACCCGCACCATGGCCGCGCAGCTCATCGGCAAGGATCCGCGCGATGTCGATGCCTGTTTTGAAGAGATCCGGCGCCAGTACATCTTCCGTGGCGGCATGGCGGGCCTGGCGATTTCGGCCCTCACCGGTCTGGAGATCGCCCTTTGGGACCTGGCCGGCAAGGCGCAGGGTGTGCCGGTCTACCGCCTGCTCGGCGGCAAGTTCCGCGACCGCGTGCGGCTCTATGTGGACAGTGCCCATTCCGACTACCAGCAACGCGCTGAAGAAGTGCGCGCCGCCGGTTTCACCGCCATTAAGTTCGATCTCGACGATGCCGGCAATCCGCATAAATTGGATGCGTGGAACTGGTCGGTCAGTCCCGGGGAACTGGAGATAATGGTAGAGCAAGCATACCAAATTCGCGCCGCGGTCGGCACCCAGATGGATCTGGCCATCGATCTGCACGGGCGCTACGATGCCACCGCCGGCATGAAAGTGGCCCAGGCTGTGGAGGAACTCAATCTGATGTGGCTGGAAGAGCCGGTGCCACCGGAAAATATCGATGCCCTCGGGCGCATCACCCAGTCCACTCGGACGCCGATTTGCGCCGGCGAAAACGCCTATCT
>CAXFTV010000624.1:0-2012 GCA_964005845.1 uncultured bacterium | reverse complement strand
ATATCATTTTACCCTCTTTCCCATAGGAGCGCGTGATAGCTGTCCTAGAACAGATTAGATAGTTATGAAACCGCTTCTAGGCATATGCAGAGATATGCCAGAGGTGGCCTGGTGCATGGAAGATGGGGAAATCGGCTTTGGCTTGAAGAGTTGGGCGAAACAGGATCCCGCCTGGCTAAGCGTATTCAGCAAGGAGTCGGGAAACGGTTTTGCCTCCATTCGGATGGAATACGAATGCACCCACCCGGACTGGCATCAGCCTGCCTCGGTTTCACTCAGCAATATGTGGGGCGGGCTCTGGGTGCGCTACCCGCTGCAAAATACCATCATGCGTGCCGGCGATCTGGTGCGCGAACAGAACGCGTACTTGCTCCACACCTACGAGCCGCCGCGGCAGAGGGGTTTTGGCATGCTATGCGATTATGCCGAAAGATTATCCAAGCCGCCAACCCAGGAGGCGGTTGCAGCAGGGGCGCCAAAGGCCCTGAAGGTCGAGCATGTAATCGACGCCCTCGGGGCGTGCGTCGATACCGAACTTTATATCCGGGGACGACCCACCTCTAAGCGAATATTAAGCTATGTGGATCTGGGCTGGGTACGGGATGTGAAGATCGTCGGTGATGTAGTCCACATTGCTCTGGTGCTGCCCTATCCAGGGCGCCAGAATTCGTTTGGCTGGTTCGCCGAGAATATAGAGCAGCAGATTCGCGAACGGATCGAGGGAGTTGGCAAAGTAAGAGTGGAACAGGTGCGCGAACCCGCCTGGGAAGAGGGGCAACTTTCGCAAAAGGCCCGACGGATTCTGGGCCTGGACACAATGGCGACACCAGCGCAAAGGAGGGGTTAATATCGCGACTTTAAAGATTGCCGGAAAAGTCTACAATAAAGACACCGGTGCGGGCGTAGCGGGGGCTCTAGTCTCCAATGGTGAGCAGGTCGTTCGGGCCCAAGAGGATGGTTCCTATGTATTGGCCGCAGAAGTGGGGATCCATCCCTTTGTGTGGGTGAGTATGCCGGCTGGAATGCGTCCGGCAGGGCGTTTTTATCGAGCCCTTTCGGAAGCGGAGGGCGAAGTCGATTTTGCCCTGTTGCCGGCGCCGGAGCGAGCGCGCAGCGATTTCAGTTTAGCACAGATAACCGATACCCATGTGGAGGGGGAGGAAGAGGGTCGCAGTTGCGCTGAAATGCTGTCCCGGGATCTGCGCGAACTGGTAGAGCAGGTCAGCCCCGATCTGATTATCCACAGTGGCGATTTGAGCAACCGCGGCACCCGGGAGGAATTATCCTGGTGCGCCCGGGCTTTCGAAACAGTGGCGCCGCCAGTCTTTGCGCTCTTTGGCAACCACGATGGCAGCGCCGAAAACAGTATCCACAAAGGCGCGCTCACCTGCACCCGCAATTTCGGACAGATATTTGGTCCGGCCTACTATAGCTTTGACTGGGGCGACCGCCACTTTGTGCTCTACGCCGATATCGACCATTTGTTTACGGCCGCAGACCGGCGGCGCAAGGAAGCATGGTTGTGGGCAGACTTGGGGCAGCAGCCGGCTGAACGCGAGAGCGTGGTGATCCTGCATATGCCGCCGCAGATGGAGTTTGTCGAAGAGCTTGGCCGCTTCAAGGTCAGGTTGGTGCTCTTTGGGCATTGGCATTCCAGTAAATCTTTTGCGTTTAAAGGTGTGACAGTTGGCGCTACGCCGCCGCTGTGTTTTGGCGGCATCGACAGCGGAGCGAGAGGATATCGGGTGATAGAATTTTCAGGGCGGGGCGCGAAAATGGCGCTCAGAGCTTTACAGCAACCGAAAGGGTCTGTAAAAGAGCCCGCAGCGATTTTTCTGGGCAAGGATGAAATGCAGCTGCGGTGGAAAAGGCAGCTCGCGGGCGAATTGCACCGGGCCGCACCGGTGAGCTGGAAAAATAAAATCCTTTTGAGTTTGCGGGACGATGGACCGGGGGAAAGCGGTGGAATTCAGTGCCTGGATGCCGAGAGCGGGGAGCCGGGGTGGTTTTTT
>CAXFTV010000623.1:0-5031 GCA_964005845.1 uncultured bacterium | reverse complement strand
CCGCAGTTCCGGCGGTGTGGCCTCTTCCTGTAAAAAAAGATCGATGGCATTGATGCGGGTGGCGCGCTTCAGTCCTTTTTTGAACTTCATACGGCGCACCCGCGGGTGCTGCCGCAGGTACCAGTTGTCGGCCTTGGAGGCGGCCAGTCGCACGCAGTGGACGCGCGATTGCTGGCCGGCGCCGCTGCCGATTACCTGTCCGTCCAGGGCCATGCAGACCGAGTTGGACTGGGTGTACTTCACCGCGATGGTGGCTACTGTCAAATCGCGGCGGGCGCTCTGGGGGATGTCCCGACGCCGGGTTACCACATTTTTGAGAAAGGATGCGTCCGGCACGAAATCGTTGCGTGGTTGCTCCAGAGTGAAACCAAAAATTTCGCGGCTTTCAAGCGGGGCGGGTTCATAGGTTGGATCGATCTGAAAAATCCGATAATCACCACCCTTTTTATTTTTGAGTATATCCAGAGCCTCCCTTTCGTAAGCCGGTGCAATAATGCCGTCGGAAACTTCGCGCTGGATGAGTCTGGCAGTGGCTATATCGACCGGATCGCTCAAGGCGATCCAATCGCCAAAGGAGGCCAGGCGGTCGGCGCCGCGGGCCCGGGCATAGGCGGTGGCCAGGGGGCTCAAATCCTCATTGGCGACGAAGTAGGCTTCTTTCTGGCCTGCGTCCAAGGGGACGGCCACAGCGGCTCCGGCCGGACTGACGTGCTTGAACGAGGCCGCCGCCGGCATGTCAAGCGTGCGTCTTAATTCGCGCACTAGTTGCCAGGAGTTGAGGGCGTCCAACAAATTTATATAGCTGGGTTCCCCATTGAGAATTTGCAGGGGCACATCGCCCCCATTTTGCATATAGCAGCGCGCCGAATCCTGGTGCGGATTGCAGCCATAGCGCATACTCAATTCAGCGGGCATTTTTGGCTCCATATTTTGAGTTGACAAAGAACAGCGGCCTGTTTATACATATTAACTGTCAATTATGGTCGTTAAATTCTTCCTGTCCCGCAAGGGGGCTCTTCATCCACGAGGTGGTTGATATGTTCAAAGGTTGTTATACGGCGCTGGTTACCCCTATGCGCGAGGATGGCAGCGTCGATTATGCTGGTCTGGAGAGCTTGATTGAATTCCAGATTGCCAACAATATTCAGGGCGTCCTGGCGGTTGGAACGACGGGCGAGAGTCCGACTCTGCTCTGGGAAGAGCACAACGAGGTGATTGAACGCACCTGCAAACTGGCGCGGGGGCGCTGTGCTTCGATTGCCGGTACGGGCAGCAATTCCACCCGGGAGACGCTAGCTGCCACCGAGCATGCCGCACATGTGGAGGCGGATGCCGTGCTTCTCGTCGATCCCTATTACAACGGTCCCAGTTCTCTGGAGATTCGCCGCGAGTATGTAGAACCGGTGGCGCGCGAATTTTCCCAGCTGCAGATTATTCCCTATATCATTCCGGGCCGCACTGGCACCATGATGCACGTTGAGGATCTGGCTATTCTGGCGCAGCAGTACAGCAATGTTTCCACCGTAAAAGAGGCTACTGGCGATCTGGAAAACATGGCCAAGACCCGACGGCTCTGCGGCGAGCAGTTTACCATTTTGTCGGGGGACGACGACAAAACGGTAGCCATGATGAAAAGTGCGCAAATCAAGGCCGCCGGGGTGATTTCCGTAATGTCGAATGTGATTCCCGGGCCGATCCAACGCCTGACCGAATTGCTGGCGGCCGGCGATGAGGGCGCTGCCGATAAGCTGGCTGCAGACCTGCAGCCCTTTTTTGGAATCGTGGGGGTTTCAACTACCGAAGATACGCCTTTTGGACCGGTCGAGTGCAAGGCTCGCAATCCCTTGGCCGTCAAATCTTTGATGAATGTACTCGGCATGCCGTCCGGGGCCTGCCGCCGCCCGCTCGGGAAAATGACCCGAACCGGCCTCCAGGTAGTGTTGGATGCCGCCCGCCAGGTGTACGAAAACGACCCTGCAAATCTAGCGCCGGTGGGTGAGTTTTTTGGCGTCGATATCGACGCGCGGTTGCGGGACGATAGTCTGCTAGACGAATTGGTGTACGCCGCCTATTGATAGGAGGGGGAACTATGGTCGATGTAGTGGTGTGTGGAGTGGCCGGACGTATGGGACAGCGCCTGGCCAGTCTCGTTTTGGATAGCGAAGATTTGAAACTGGCAGGGGGTACCGAACATCCTGGACACGAGGCCATTGGCAGGGATGTTGGCGAAGTTGCAGGCGGTTCCCAGGTGGGCAGGTTGGTCGGCAGTCATCTGGGAGAAGTAGTCGATTCTGGTCAGGTAGTGATTTGCTTCACCACGCCTGAGGCAACCCTGGCAGATGCGGCAATTTGCGCCGCAAAGGGTGCCAGCATGGTAGTGGGTACTACCGGTATGTCAGATGGACAACTGGATGAATTTCGCCGCCTGGTAGAGCCAATTCCCTGCGTTTTTGCACCCAATTACAGCACCGCCATGAATGTGCTTTTCAAGCTGGTCGAAGAAGCCGCCCGGGTTCTTGGGGACGATTACGACGTCGAGGTCGTCGAGGCGCACCACCGCTTCAAGGTAGACGCCCCCAGCGGCTCGGCCCTGCGTCTGGCCGAGAAGGCGGCCGCCGGATTAGAGCGCAATCTAAAAGAAGTCGCAGTTTTTGGCCGCGAGGGGCTGGTTGGCGAACGGAGCCGGCAGGAAATTGGCGTACACGCGATTCGCGCCGGCGATCTAGCTGGCGATCACAGCGTCCTTTTCGGGGCCGCCGGCGAATACATAGAACTGCGGCATCATGCTACCAGCCGCGATGCTTTTGCCCTGGGTGCTCTGCGGGCGGTGCGTTTCATTCACCAGGCTGCGCCGGGTTTCTATGATATGGGGGATGTGCTGGGTATCAAGTAGTTTGCCGAGGCCATTCAGCGCCCAGGCCTGAACATTGGGCGGTTGCCTGGCCGAATGGTTTTAATCTTGTCGCGCAGACGAGCGGCTTCCTCGAAATTTTCGCTTTCCACGGCCGTGCGCAGATCGCGCTCTAGTTGTTCGCGCTGAGATAGCGGTCGTTCCCTCTCCAATTCTTCGTACCAATCGTGCAGGAAGGTCAATTCGGGTAAGTCCTCTTCGAGTGTTTCGCCTTCCCAATCTTCGAGAAATCTTTCGATGCGACTTATGCCTTTTTCGATTTCTTCGAGCGCAGTCTGGTAGTGGTCGTCTTCCAGTGCCAGCATGGCCCTGGCCCGCGTCTGCATCATTGCGGCATGGGGGTAGTACTGCTCAAAGTACCACTTGTCGTCATCGCTATGGGCGTATTGTTGCACCAGGGCAAAGATCTTCAGGGTGTGTTCGGTATCCTGAACGACGCCGGTGTAATCTTCCAGGTAGAACAGGCTCAAGTAGCGGTGATAATACTGCCAGGCTTCCTGGAAAAGGTCTTCACACTCTTCTCCCTCCAGGGAAAAGTGCTCTTCCGCGTCGCATTTTTGTTGGTGATTTTGCAGCATGTCTTCGTAGTAATCGAGCAAGGAGTTGTGGCCATGCGGCTGCTGGCCGTCGGGACGGCCCTGCATTTCCAACTGCAAAATTCCCATGTCGATGCGTATTTGAATTTTTTCCACGCCGTCTTTGCTTTTGATCTGGCGGGCGTGGAATTCTTCGGGATCGAATTGCCAGGCGCTCAGAAGGTCGCCGATATCGTAGTCCATAAAGGGTACTCCCTGGCGGGATTTTTTGTAAACTAAGAGCCTGGGGGCCGCAGCGCAAATCTGGCCCTATCCCCGCTGGCTGCAAAGCGAATCTTGACGGGGTTACAAGCAAATGAAAAATATACTGCAGAATGGAGTTCCGCGCTACCTGCGACTGCCTTGATGGCTCTCAGGAGCAGGGTGATGATAAGGTCATTTCTATACGGGTGATGATAGTTTTTCCCGGGAACCCCCGGGGATTTTGAGCGGCCCTCTAAATTTGGCCCTAAATTCACTTGAGCTTATATTTACAAGTCCCCCGCTAAGCATAGCTAAAAAAGCCATGTCCAGGTTGCTACTCGATGGGCTTGCCCGTCTGCAGAATAAGAGCCGAATTCCCGCGAGCAAGTGGCGCGAGTGGTGTGATGTGCTCGGATTGGATCCCGTTGATGCAGGTGAGACTTGGGAAGAGGTCTGCTATCCGCTCATGATCGCCACGCGTATCATGCCGGTGCAGGAAGTCTCTTATATCCTGCAGATGCGGGCAAGCCGGCCAGAACTGAACATTTTCGATTTTAAAGAAGAAGTTCCCCGGATTCTCCATGCCATTACTTTTCTCTACGACCTTAAAGACGAGAGGCTGACTAAAGGCAGGATCAAGAGTTACCTTCTCAAGTTCTACAAAAAGTCCTCGATTGGTGTTTCCGCCAATCAAATACCATCCGCTTTTATACAGTGTTTTATTGTTGAATTATGCTCGCTCGTGGTCATTGTCAAAGTGCTGAGGAGAGCGAGTATTTCGTTGAGTGGGGCATTGAAACTGCTCATCGAAGGACATGGATGCCCGGGGCAGTTAGTGGAACTAGGACGCAATTCTCTGGGAGAAATTTCCTATGCTGAGGCAGTGCGGGATTTTCTGGAATCACTCGACCTCGAGTCAAAAGACTCAGGGACTCAGAGCGCGGTGAAAGATACCGCTGGTGATCTGGGTGTCGCTGCTGCGGGTGAGGGGGGAGTGGGTGCCCTTAAAGGGGATGTTGCGACTTGTCTGAAAAAATTCAAGATAGCCCTGGAGGCCATCTACAAAGAAGAAGCAGTTAATGGGGAAGTCATTCAAGAGAGTGCGGTCTTGCTGAGCGAACGCCTGAAGGCCATCATAGATTTTAATCCTCTGCAGGCAGTGGTTCCCGATTTGGAAGAAGCCCAGGCTATTGCCCGGCGCCGCGAGAGGGCAAAGAGTGCCTCTCATGGCGGCAAAGCCGCGGTCAATATAAATGCTGCCTCAGGCGCCGTAGTTGCCGCCAGTGCTGGCGACATCTCCTCCGGTCCGGCCGGTTCTGGGCGCGGGGAAGTGGGCAAATT
>CAXFTV010000622.1:0-8472 GCA_964005845.1 uncultured bacterium | reverse complement strand
ATCCGGATGCTCTTTTTGCTGATGCCAGATATCGAATTTCAGTTTATTGACCAGTTTCAAATCGGCTTTCCCGGTATAGTCGAAACCCAGATAGGCGGAATTGATCCAGGTATCGGGAGCGGCCAACGGATCATCAATCCGCTGCATATTCGGCTCGGTGCCGATGGGCTGAACCCACTGGACGATATTGTCCGCTATATTGTCCTCGACCATTTTGAACATGTCGAAAATGCGCAACCGGCCAATCCCGGCTATGTCCCGATCCAGGGTAAACATCCCATAGCTGCTATTTTCTTCCCGGTCGCTAGCGAGTGCGCGCTCCTGCTTGCGACCGATTGTCAGGCGCATATCGGGCATGATATAAGCCCCCACATAAATGTTGCCACCACGCCGATCGCGGTCGTAGGGAAAATCGGGCTCTTCGTCGTTTTCGAAGCGGTCGATCCAGAAATTGTTGTTCATGTCCACCCCGAAGAGAAACTCGGGACGATCGGCGCTGTAGCGCAGGAAGGGCTCTTCGTAATCGGGTATGTAATTCGGCCGAAAGGTACTGTTGTTCTGGTTGAAATCGGAGATAAAATCATTGTTTTCATCCCAGCCGGGAAAAATCTCCCGATCCGGCCCCCCCTGGTTGACGCGTTGCCAATCGGGATAGCGGTCCTGATCGTCGTTGTCCTCGACAAATTCGTAATAGGCAGTGGTTGGATCGGTATAATCCATCTCCCCATTGGCTCGGGTGAGCAGACTGGTGGTGCTGTAGTCGTAGTCCATGCTGTAGGCTTCGCCAAAGAGGAAAAAGGGATAGCGTTTCCTCGAAACATTGACCATCCATGCATCGGCTTCATTGGAATCCAGGTGGTGCTTGCTGAAGCGGCGGTTGGGATATTTGCGGTAGCGCCGGCTGCGGTCGTATTCGGCGTATATGTCGAAGCCCAGCAGATTGTTCACTTCGATGGTGCCCCCGAAGATATCATTGCCCGTGGGCAGACCGTATTCAAAACTCACCAACTGGAGGTTGGAGCCATCCTGCACATTGCCCGCCGCCCGTTCCTGGGTCAGGAAAACCGGCTGGCCCTGGGGCAGATTGGTCTGGCGATCCGACCCCATCTCGATGTGGTAGTCATTGGCCACGGCCAATTCGATGCTGACCTTGCGTATAGTGGAGAGATCAGGGCCATTATAAGAGCGATTTTCACCGGTGAAATCATAGGTCAATATGATCTGCTCGCTGCCGTCGGCAGCCAGAAAACCCCGCCGCTGAAAACCACCCTCAACGATGGCGCTGAAGCCGTTGGCACTGCCCCTCCAGATCGTTTCTTCGATCTCGATGCTCTCCGCCCCTTCCGCATCTGTCACAATCACGTCTTTTTCAGCTTCGATGATGATATCGTGGGAGAACAGCGCCGCACCGCCCCTGCGATCGGCGGGCGAATCATCACTGAGACGAATGAAAATCTGGCTTATGGGCTCGACGTTCTGTCCCGCGGTCAAGGAACCGCTTATGGGATTGCCTTCGAGACTTTCGACCAGGGTTTGGGAATGATGCGCATTGACATAGGTGGCACCTACCTTGACAAAATCGCCAATCTGGCTCGTGCCCCTGAAACCGAAGAGATTGGTGCTATTGGTCGCCTCTACAGTTATCGTCCCGGTTCGACCGGGGGAACTGACGCGCGACATCAATATCGTGGCGGCGTATTTGTCGGATTGAAAATCGATTTGCACGCCGTCGTAATTCGGCTTTGAAAAAGTCATGGGCGTCAGTGTGGTGCGGATCTGCTCGCCAATGGTCATCGCCATGTGGTACTGGCCCTTCCGATCCGAAGAAATAACCAGTCGGTTGAACCACGATGAGAAGCGCGGATCTTTGAACAGGGCGCTGCCAAACTGCTGCGGCTGCTGCTGGCGCCAATCGTAGATGAGCCAGCCCTTGGAAATGAAAGATCCGTAGAGGTCGTAGAAGTAATCTCCCTCTATATCGGAATTCACATAGCGTTGATAGTGATCCCTGGCATAGTTGGAAGATTCCCACTGTTGCCAGCGATAGAGCTGGTAGAGCTCCTGGGGCACATACCAGCGCCGCACCGCCGGATCGAGGGCGTCGAAGATCACCCCCGAGCCCACGGGCTCATAGGAAACCTCACCGCCGCGCTGCAGACCCAACCTGTGACCATAATCAGTTCTTTGTGCTGCAACTTCGTCGGGTACCAGGGCCATACCTATAATTATGGCAATACCCATAACAGATAGCTGCTTACCCGCACACACACTCCATGTGGTCATATATCCCCCCCTATTGAAGATATTAACCCGGTATTTCTAGTAGATGATTGCGACAGTACTGCTGCGACTTTGCGTACCGCTGTCGGTTTCGACTTCCACTTGCAAAATATAAAGCCCCGGCGGTAGTTGTGCGCCCTGGGCATTCCGCCCATTCCAGTTAACCAGATACCGCCCACTCTGTTTGCTATTTGCCAGCAATTCTCTCACTTCATTTCCGCCCAGGTCATAAACTTTTAAAGAAACCGGCACATCCTCTATTAGATGCAGCAGATCATAGCTGATGGTTGCCTGGTCGTTGACGCCATCGCCGTTGGGCGTGAAGGGGTTGGGCGTGACGCCCACGCGGTGAACAACCGCCTGGCGTTCCAGCGGGACCCGCACGCTCAGAGCACCTTCCTCGGCCGCCTCGACTTCCTGGGGCAGATCATCGCCCTGGCTATCGAGCAGGCGCCCACTGAAGACCGTCTCGTAGCGCAGAATCGCAGCATCGAAAACCACCTGCAATTCGTGGCTGCCGCTCTGGCGAGGAAAAGTAACCGCCAGGTGATGGTCCTCCGGCTCCCAGGCCCAGCTAAAATCCTCAGCCTCGACCTCTGCACCATCCAGATGCAGCGAACTCACCCCTTTGACCGGCACCGAGCTATCGATCTCCAGGCGGTCGTAACTGCGCCCCTCAGTCACTAGGACGGTATAAGTAAAAGTGGTATCTACTCCAACCGGGACCTCCTGGGGCGAAACTTCCCCGGCGATGGACGATGCCACCGGTTCGGAATATTGAAACACCAGCGAATCGACCGCGGTGCCGTCCATCAGTGCATCGCTTTCAAAATCCAGGCGAAACTGGAAATACTGTTGTGGCGCCGGCGAAAGAATAGGGGCACCCATTTCGATGTAAGGAGGGGACCAGCCGCTCCAGGCCTCCGGTTCATCTGCAGGTGATGGACTGCTCCCACTGCGACTACGGATGAAAAAGCGGGATTTCTCCGGTTGTCCCACTGCTTCAGCGGCCCAATTCAACTTGCCCCAGAGCATGGGTTGCCCAAAATCAAATACCTGCGATAAATAGTCTGCTTCGGGAACAAAACCTTCCCCGAAGACTTGAATTTCATCGATTTCCCAATTGGAGCGATCCGTGGCCTGCAGGAGCAGATAGCGCACATAGCGCAGGGGGAACTGCACCTTTACAGTATCCTGGCTATTCCCGGTCTGTTGGTCTATTTGGGTAAAAAGATTTTTGCCCGGCAATCCGTCGACGGCCTCCGCCACGAACTCGGCGCCAAAAATTCCATCGTTGATGAAGAGCGCATAGCCCCTCATAAAGTCGTCGGGAAATTGAGTGCGCGGAAAAAAGCGTATCTTGTTTACCCCAAACCGGGCGCCCAGATCAAAAACTACAAAAATACCCGAGGCCGTTATATTCTTAACTTCGAAAGCGGTAGCGCCATTTCCATCCACCATACTTTCGAGACTGGCTGCCATGGTTTCCTTATCCACTCTCAACACCGCCTGGGCGTTTGGCGAAACCACCCTGCCGCCGCGCGCCAGAGTTTCGCGCGCGATATTAGTGGTAGTATCCACATAACTGGGCAGAATCCAGCCGGGACGGCTAAAGCGCTTTGTCGGGGTGAAATCGATGATCGGTGCCGCCGCCGCGCTCTCCTCCCAATCCGCTCCCCCTGCCCCGCCGCCGATTACCCGCGTCTCCACAGCTTGCCCCGGAGTGGCAAAAGCCAGCCAGAGCAAGACCAACAACGATCGCTGAACCCGGGAAATTGCACAATCAATTCTCATCTGTACTTTGTGGCCCCTTTCGGTCCCGCGCTACACGAGTACTAAACAAAGATGCCGCCATGCCAGAAAAATCTCGACATGGCGGCATGACAATCAAACGCAGCCGAACTTCCAACTACGCAGTGTACTTTTATTCGGCAAAGGTAGCCTTGATCTGGCCCCAGGTATTATCCTCAACCGCTGTACCGCGGTTCTGCGAAGACCAATCGATGTCGGGATCGATCGGCGTCAGCAGGAAATCGCTGAGGAAATCGGCGTGGTGGCAGCTGTTGGTATCGCCACTCAGGGTCCAGTAGCCATCGTAACCACCGCCGGTGTCAGAATCGAGAACGGTGAAGTTAAAACCCATGATCTCGCCTTCTGTGAGAATATGCTGCACGCTATTGGGCACGTCGGTCCAGCGCAAATCATTCCACGGGGTATACATGTACTCGGCATAGAAGTTGCCGGGCTCGCCCGGGCCATTGGTGCAGGTAAAGGCCGCGTCGCCAAAGGGCGGCAAAGCATGCTCGTAGGTCTTGTGCCAGGCGTAGCGTCCGTTCGGGCGCAAACCGTAGCCCTGAGCCTGCTGGCCGTGCAGAATGTCTTTTTCTTCCTGGGTCAGATTGTCATCTTTCCAAGAATTGAATTGCCCACCGCTGTGGTCACCATCAATCTGAATTTCCAGAAAATCGCGGGCATTGCCGCTGCAACCGCTACCGCGCCCATCCACATTGTCCCAGGTGTGATCGCCAACCCAGACGGCATCATCATAGCGGTCTTCCATAATGTAGACCTTGTTCGTGTTGGGGCTCCAACCTACAAAACCTCGCAGGGCTAGATCGGCGGCATCGCGCTCGGTACCCAGACCCGTAACCGTCTCGGTCAGGTCCTCGTGGGTAATCAAATAGGCATCGGTGACCACATCCCAATCGGCGAGGTTGCTATCGATGATCGGTTCATTGCCGGCGGGAAATTGAACAGCGGCCCGCAACAGACCCTCAGGCAAGTGGGCCCAGCAAGTAGTAGCTACCAGAATAGCTCCAGCAATAAGTGCAATCTTTTTCATCTTTATTAACTCCGAAATTGAGGGGTTAAGAAACTAAACTCCGGTTCAAAACTGGAGTTTTCCACTGCAAGGGGGTATAGAAGAACCTCCTTTCTAGATTGAATTTAAAAGGACTTTCGACTCAACAGAAAAACTCCCACCTGTACCATGCTTAGCGGGGAGCAGAATATCCGGAAGGATGTATTCTTTCAACTCAGATAGTATATAATAAAAGGGGGAAGAGCATAGTTTGTCAAGAAAAAAATTTCACCCTCCCCCCCCTCCGCGCTCGAAACTCAATTCCCGTCCCACCTTTTCAATATTTTCGTCGAAAAAGTGCAAATCCTCCTTGCTGGCGGCGCGCAACTCTGCCAGCCAGTCCCCGAATAGTTTATTTTCTCTTTCCTGGTGAAGTTGGGCTCTTATTTTCCTCTCCCGTTCTTCAAAGGAACGCGCTTTGGACTCCTTGCGCGCCAGGATTTTTGCAATAGAATGGGAAGGACCGACCTGCACGGGACCAATGAGCGCGCCAATCTCACCCTCCATGGCCTCTGTGACCAGGTCCCCGAAACGGGCCGTTTCATACCAGTAGAGGTGGTGATGGCCCTCTGTTTCACTGCTGCCCGGCCGCAGGCTACGACTGGCGGCCAGCTGCCGCATGATGTACTCTTCGGCCAGTTCCCGCGGGTTAGCGGCACTTGCCAATTCCTCGAGTACGGCTGCCACTCCCTCCGCTTCCCCCATTCGCCGACTGAGCCATTCGAGAACATCGAGATCCCCATATGTTTCTCGCAGAAGCTGTAACTGGGCCCTCAGGTCCGCCTCATTGTGCCGCTTCTGTCCGATCCTGGTGAGCAGGTCAATCAGGGGTTGGGCACGGTCGAAGAGAGCGCGAATCTCGGCCACTAAGGTCATGGCCTCGGCTTCGCTGGCCAGTTGTATCTCCACTACGGTTACCTCCGAAGCGGTGCGGTATTGCTCCTTGCTCTTTTCGTAGTAATCGCGCACTTCCTGGTCGCTGATCTCCTCATCATCAAAAGTCGCGATCTGGCGCATGCCGACAATCAGGACTTCTTCCTCTTTGCGTTTGACCCAATCTTCGAATTGGCCGACGAGTCCCAGCCTCTTCGCCTCCAGCCACATGAGCTGCGGCATTATTAGATCCTGTTGGAGGAACATGGCTACGCGCAGGCTATCGGATACATTTCTGCCCTGGCGAATAGCTGGAGATGACAAAATGGCATCCCCGAGCTCTATTTGGCCGCCCTCGTAGCTGAAAATGGCCCTGTTGGAAGCGCCGTCAGGAATTTGAAAGGTCATTTTACCCGAGGTCTCATCTTCGCGGCCACTGCGCAGAATATCCATCAATAGGCCCAAACCCTCGCCATCTGGAGTCAAGAGAAATTCTTCGGCCAGCGAATCAGTAAAGGCCTTCTTCCGCGCTTCTAATCGATCTGTGGACAGGGTGCTGAAAAGGAATTTTCGGGTCTGCTCGTAGGTCCCCTTCAACTCGTCGAGAACTTTGAAAATCTCGAAACCTTGAGGAACGGCGATGGGCTCCGAAATTTCTCCGACCTCGAGGTCGAAAAGGATATCGCGCACCACCGGAAAAGCGTGGAAGCGGCTGTAGTACTGGGGTTTTACACCTCCGCCTGAAGCGGTGCGGGAGTGGGTGGAAAATTCGCGTGCCACCTCCTCGAAGGGACGGCCGCTACGCAACGCTGCCATAACCTCATCAGCGCGCTCCCGGGTCGGTACCACGATGTGGGCGATTTTTATCCACCGCTCCCAATTCTGCTCGACGAAGACGCGCCGCATTTCCTCCTCGGAAAAAGATACCTGGTCCGAGACGCCGCTCTGCTCGACCTCCTTTATCAACCGCTGCCGCAGGGCACTGGACACCTCGTTGGCAAAGGCCGGGGTCTGATCCAGGCCGCCGGCGCGCGCCTCTTTCAGGATAAGGGCCCGGTCTACCAGCGACTGCAGATATTCGCGCACCCTGGCGCTACCCTCTTTTTCACTTTTGGCCCAATCCGCCAAATTGTCGGTGAGATATTTCAACTCCCGATCCGTGATCATCTCCGCACCTACCTGTGCCAGCGGCAAACCTTCCTTCTCGGCAGCCGGTTCCCTCTGTCCGCAGGCAACAAGTAGGGCCAGGATCAGCCCCCCAAAAAAAGATTTCTTTTCCCAGTACATACCCTTTCCTTTGTTCATTGCTTGGCCTTGGAGCGCTTCCAGCGCGTATAGTCCAGCTCGTCGATCTCCTCGTCCAGCCGCGGGAAACGCAATACGATACCGAGGAAATCGTTAGAGCTCATGCCCAATCCGACTACACCGACATGTAAATTCCCAACTTGGCCAGGTCATGGATTATTGCAAATATATAGTGGGTTTTCTGCAATTTAGTCAAGTAAGCAGCCCCATCTCAACTACTTGACCCCAATATCGAAAAGGTTTAATTACTCCTGAATATTTGCCTGCTTTCTGGATATGGGAAACCAGATTTCCGGGGCCACTACGAAGGACTACTGCAGGACTCCAAATAGATATCACCAAAACATAACTGCATGCCAATTTTCTATGGCTAATATGAAACTGGTACTGCCCGGCTCAGTTAACTGCCAGATTTTGCCGGAATCCGAGAGCCGCCAAGCTGCTATAAGACAGGAAGTAGCTTTCGTTACCCCTTTAACTGCGTTGCTACCCCTTCTGCTCACCATTGGACTTCTGCGTTCAACCCCGCTTCGAGAGCAGATGCTCGAATGCTTCTGGAACATTGGCGGCTGCACCGGACTAGCCCGGAAGGACTGGGGCCACATTAAAATACTGGTCGATGATTTCAGTGTGACCCATGCTTTGCAGGCGCGCGCATTGCAATCGGATGTAAATATCGCCCTCGTCGTCTATAGCCACTTCCCCTACGCCTGGTTTCTGGAACTTCCCGGCCCCTTTGGGGAAGACGGCATGCCCCGGCTGGGGCGCGGCTGGGGCACCTAGTACGGTCCCGGCGAAATGTCCCCTTATTACAATCATATCGATGGCGACCACAGCACCTTTGTAGCCTCTCGGGGTTTCCGCAAGACACTCGACGAATTCTACACCATGGACCCGGGTGCGCCCTTGCCGCTGGAACGCTTCGTCATCCAGTTGCCACCCCCGGAATTTACGGAGCACATAAGTACTGACCAGCTGCAGATCGTTGCGGCTGATGTCATGCCCGAAGCTATCGACGAGCTGCAAATCCAACCCCGCACTTTCACGCCCAATGGGCATGGGCACAACAACCGCGCTTTGATTAGCTATAGGCTGTTCGGCTTGCTGGATGCCACAGTCGAGGTCACCATCTTTAATCTGGCCGGCGAGGCCGT
>CAXFTV010000621.1:0-6665 GCA_964005845.1 uncultured bacterium | reverse complement strand
GGCGAAGCCGCCGAACACCACCGAATGCACCGCGCCGATGCGCGCGCAGGCCAGCATGGCCACGGCCAGTTCTGGAATCATGGGCATGTAGATTGAAACCCGGTCGCCCTTTTTAACACCGCGGGATTTGAGCACGTTGGCGCATTTGCACACCTGCTCGTATAACTCGCGGTAGGTGAGGCTGCCATCCTCGCCCGGTTCGTTGCCCTCCCAGATGATGGCGGTCTGGTCGGCGCGGGTCTCCAGGTGGCGGTCCAGACAATTGTAGACGACATTGGTTTTGCCGCCTTCGAACCACTTGATAGAGATGGGCCCCTGGTCCATGTCGTAGTTATAGGAGCGGATGGTATCCCACTTTTTATACCAGTGGAATTCGCCAGCCTTTTCGGCCCAGTAGGCTTCGGGGTCCTGGATGGAGCGCTCGTAATCGGTCTGATATTGTTCCAGGCTTTTGAAATAGGCGCGTTCCTGGAATGAGGCGGGGGGAGGATAGATATCGGCCATTGCTATGCTCCTTAGATAAGGGGTGGTCGAATGAGGGTGCTGAATTTTTGTCGACTTCTCTTTGGTTGTTGCCGGTGGATTTTTAAGTACAAGAAGATTAAACCCGGTAGATAATATCTATAGATTCTTGCTTAAAAGAAAGACCTTGCAGCAGATGGGGAGAAACTCGTTTCAAGGTTCTGGCAGGAGCCGGCCCTGTGGCTGCTTGGCGGCGAATTTTCGCCTGCACCACAGCAAGGCGACCAGGGTTTTGGCGTCGACGATTTCACTCTGGTCCAAAGCCTGCCAGGCTCGTTCAAGAGGAAGTTCGACCACTTCGATATCCTCGCCTTCTTCTCGCACTCCCCCACCTGCGCTCCGGCGCTGTGGTGCGCTCGTCTCGGCGTAGAAGAGGTGGATTTTTTCAGATGAACCGCCGGGTGTCAGGTAGAAGGAAGAAATCGGTTCCAGGTGTTCGGCCTCGTAACCGGTTTCCTCGAGGATTTCGCGGCGCATGGTTTCCTCGGGTACTTCGCCGGCTTCGTGCATGCCGGCGACTATTTCCAGAATCCAGCCCGGGCCTTCGAGCGAGGCCGGGTACCTGAACTGCCGCACCAGGATGATTTTTTGCGTCGTGCGATTGTAGAGGAGGGCCGCCACGCCATTGCCCCGATCCAGATTGAGCCGGCGCAGAGGCGGACTCATGCGCCCGTCTGCCAACTCGTGCCGCAAGGTGATCTCGTCGACTTTGAAAAAGCCGTCGAGCAATCTCTGGCGTCGCTGTATTTCAATTTTCTTCACGTCGCTTTTTCCGCCCCGCCGCCCCACTACCCCGTTCCTCGGGGCAGCGGAACAAGGGCTGATTGTCAAAGTGCTGCAGTCGCGCTTCGGGTTGCACGACGCGTTTGCAAGCGGTTCCTCAGTGCCATTCGGGCTCGACGTCGAACGTGCGGCCGGTCTTTTCCAATTGCTCCACATCTTCCAGCCCCAGCGGTATGCCCTCGCGCTCGTAGGCTTCTTCGTTGCGGCATTCGATCGTGCCGGGCAGCGTGGCCTCGGAATAACCGCGCACCGGCGCCATGGTTTCCCGCACGCCGCGCACCAGGTTGTCGACGCCAGTGCGAAATTCTTCCGGGGGAGCGAACAAGCCCAGGTCCATGACGATGATCAGACCGCCGCTGCGGGCGGCGGGCCACTTCTCGGTGAGGGCCTGGGCGCGCGGATTGTTCATGCCCACGAAAGCGCCTCCCAGGGCCGTGGCTGCTCCCGTGTAGCCCATGGATTTAAAAAAGGCCGCCGGTATCAACTCCTGCAGGGCGTCGAATTGCTCGCCGCGCTGGTAGTCGGCCATGATGCAGGTGGCGGCATCCAGAATCAGGGGAGGCTCGTCCTGGGAGGGGAGTCCGAAACAGATGGGCGGATTGCCCCAGTAGGCGGCCTGCTGGCCCTTGTTGCCGCCGCCTTCGCCAAAGTAGTCGGGATGACCGCCCTGGACCGAAAAAGCGGTGCAGCCATCCCGCATGGCCCGGCGCACGTAGTGACCGGCAGAGCCATAGTGTCCTATGTGGCAGGTCGCGCCCACGGCCACGCCTTTGGCCCTGGCTTTGACAATGGCCTTTTCCGTCGCCAGCATCATCGGGGCGTAGCCGAGACCGCCATCGCCGTCGATTAATACTGCGGTATCGGTTTCCCTGAGCACCTCGAGGTCGGGTTGGGGATTGATCTGGCCATTGCGCAGAGATTCACAGTACCTCGGCAGGGCGCGGGTGCCGTGGGAGCGCACGCCGCGCAAATCGCCGTTGCTCAGCAATTCGGCCAGTTGCTCGGCGTGGTCGCTCAACATGCCGGCGGCTTCGAGACAGGCCTTTGCAAAGCGGCGGAGCTGGGCGAGGGGAATGCGCTTGAATTGTTCGGGGGGTCTATTCATCGGAAGACCCTTTCTATTATTTGCAGGTTTACCTCGTCTCCAGGTTCCACTTTTTGCTCGGGTTCCAGGACGACGATGCCATTGGCACCGAGCATGGAGGTCAGCATGTGCGAACCCTGGCCGGCGTGGGTAGAGGCGTACAGGCGGCCTGCGGCGAAGCGCAGCCGGGCGCGCAGGTAGTTGCGGCGGTTGCCCTCGTTGTAGAGCGGATTTTCGACCGCGCCCCGCGCCGTGGGCAGGAGCAGATCGGCAGCTGGGAAAGCGCTAGCTTTGCGGATAGCCGGGCGCACGAACTGCAGGAACGACATCATGCTGGACACCGGATTGCCGGGAAGCCCGAAGTAGGGTTTGCCCTGAAGCAGGCAGAAAAACAGAGGTTTGCCAGGCTTCATGGCCACGCGCCAGAATTTAAACTCGCTGCCCATGTCGTCCAGCACTTTCCTGATATAGTCATATTCGCCCACGGAGACCCCGCCGGACGAGAGGATGAAATCGGCCTGCAGGGCGTTTTCCACGGCCTGGCGGGTGTCCGCTTCGCTGTCGCGGGCGATCGGCAGCATTATCGGGACGGCGCCATGGGCCAGCGCCAGGGCGGCGAGAGCATAGGTATTGCTGTTGACGATCCGACCGGGCTCCAGAGCCTCGTCGATTTCAACCAACTCGTCGCCGGTGGAGAGAATCGCCAGAGTCGGGCGGCGCTGCACCGGCAGAAAACTGCACTGCAGGGCCGCCAGGATACCCAGTTCGCCAGGGCCGCAAAAAGTGCCGGCTGGCAGGACTACGCTCCCGGCCTGTATGTCCTCGCCGCGGTGGCGGACATTGGCTTCGCGCTCGTCCGCTTCCAGAATCTCGATGCGGTTGCCCTGTGCCCGGGTATCTTCCACGGGAATGACGGTATCGGCCCCTGGCGGTACGGGTGCGCCAGTCATGATGCGGCTGGTTTGGCCCGGTCCCACCGCCTGCTCTCCGACGCGGCCGGCCGGGATCTCTTCGATCATTTCCAGCACGGCCGGTTGCGCCGCGCTGGCTGTCTGGATGTCCTGGTGGCGAAGGGCATAGCCATCCATGGCGGAGTTGTCGCAGGGGGGATTGTCGCGGCGGGCCCGGACGTCGGTGGCCAGGATTCGGTCCAGGGCATCCAGCAGGGCGACCCGTTCGACGCCGAGGGGGCGGATGTGGTTCAGGACGATTTGCTGAGCTTGTTCGGGGGTCAACATTTTTTCGGGGTTCATGGGTAGGCCTGCTTTCCGGGACGGGTCAGTGCAAAAGAAGGTATCATAAATAGATAAAGATAATTGGGAGTGCGGGGGTGGCGCAAAAACAGTTTTTGTCTTAGATTAAACCGCTATTCAGATTTGCGATAATTAACATGGGAGCAATGAGGTCCAATATGGCTGAATTTAGCCGGAGAGACGACAAAGACAGAGGCCGGCCCCAGCGCCGTGAGTTTCAGTCCAATGCGCGGTCCCAGCGCCGCGAGTTTGTGGCCAAGCTGAAGCCCGAGGAAATCGATTACAAAAAACTGGATATACTATCCAGATTCCTGACGCCCAACGGCAAGATCGACGTGGCGCGTCGCACCGGTGCTTCGCGCAAGCAGCAGCACCGGGTCAGCCAGGCCATTAAGCGGGCCCGTTTTCTGGCCCTATTGCCCTACGATAGAGATCCGGGCGACAACGTGCGGCCCCGCGGCGATTTCAGGCCGCGCGACCGCGGTGACCGGGACCGCGGTGGTCGGGATGAGCGCAGTTAGAGCGCTCCCCGGCGGCGCGACATAGAGCGCTTTTTCTTTCCCTCAATAAAAAAGATCCCGTGGTTTTTGCCACGGGATCTTTTTTATTGAGGGAATGGACGCTGTCCGGGGCCGGGGCTGTTCGAGAGAACGGTTGTGTCCGTGCGCGGGCGAAGTCGCGCTACTTTGAGGAGCGAATGCAGCATACTGCAGGGCGGATTCGCAGAGAGTTGCGCTAACTTTCCGGCTCGTCTTTGGATGGCGAAGGGGGATGGGTAAACTCGCCTTCGTCGCCCAAAACTTCCAGGTTTTGTCGCAATGTCCTGGAGCGCGGCGGCGCGGTCGGAGTGGCTAAAGGTGGTTCCAGATCGAATTCGTTGCGTTATTGGCGAACCAGGAAGTTTGGAGTCAGGTGCCCAATTCCTCTTCGTTCAGGCAGGGTTCGGGGGGGGACTGCGAGATACCGGCCAGTAGCGCACAAGCCGCCAGCAGCACAGGGGCCATCACGATGCCGGAGAGAATGAGCAACCAGTGAGTTGATTGCATGGGGAACCTCCTCGGAGTAGAATTTTTCCGATTTATCGTCCGTGGGAGCAATTAGGGCGAACATTGTTCTTATCGGCCAAAACTAAATTTCCTTGAAGAGGGCGGAAGGCTGTGCAGAGAAGTCGGCGAATCCTTGATAGGGCGCGGTTGATCGCGTACCATTGATGGGATCGGGGTCGCACCATTTCTTCCTCGCGTTATGGGGTCCAAAGCAACTCGCCATATCAGCGCTTGAAAGGAGTCCACTTGATCGTCGACGTCCATACCCACTGTCTGCAGCCAGACCACCTTAGCCCCTCTGCCCAAAAGTCGCTGGAACGCGCGGGGTATCCTCCCATGCAGCCGCTGCCGCCAGAGGTCTACGACCGGGATATGGCCGTGGTGGACCGCGCCATTGTCTTTGGCATCCGCGGGGCGGCCTCCGGGGTGCGGACGCCCAACGATTTCACCGTTAAATGGGTCGGGCGCAATCCGGAAAAACTGCTCGGCTTCATGGCGCTCGATCCCATGGAAGATGACCACATGGAGGAATTTGAGCGCTGCCTGGATCTGGGTCTGCGCGGCGTCAAGATCTATCCGATGCTGGGGCGCTACGATCCGACCGATCCGACTCACTTTCCCCTCTACGAGAAAGCACAGCGTCTGGGCTTGCCGATCCTGGCCCACACCGGGACCCACCCCGATCCCCGGGCCATGCTCAAGTACAGCCATCCCCTCCTGATCGACGAGATTGCCCAGGCCTTTCCGGAGTTGAAGTTCGTCATGGCGCATCTGGCCCATCCATGGCAGCGGGATTGTGCCCTCGTCCTGCGCAAGCATCCGAATGTATATGCCGATATATCCGGGGTCTGGGTGCGGCCCTGGCAGGGTTGGGAAGCCATGACCTGCATGATCGAGTGGGGCGCGACCGACAAGCTTTTGTTTGGTTCGGACTATCCGCTGTGGACGCCGCAGGAGGCCATGGACGGATTGCGCCGACTCAACGACCAGCTCGAAGGCACCCGTCTGCCGCGCATTCCGGAAGAAGTTATCGACGGCATTCTGCAGCGCGATGCCCTGGATCTCCTGGGACTCGATTGAGAGGGGAGCGCTTGAAGGCGCGCGGGCGATCCGGTTCAAAACCGCCCGCGCCGGAGGAAGCTGGCCCTGCCGGGTGATCGTCGAAGTCTAGGTCGATAAGCCATCCCGAGCTGGCATGCGGAGATAGCCCATCGCTAAAGTCCGGGCGCTTCACAACAGCGGCGCAGAGATGCGGTTGCGGCGGTATATCAGGCCCTGGGTCGCGGGATTGACGCCAGGGGTTTTTTTAGTATCTCTGGCAATGGCCCCCGGGCGGACAGAATCGTAGAACCAGACAATATTTCTTCTTTTGCAGATCCGGTTTCGCTCCCGCATATTGCCACTTTTGCATGCCCAGGTATCCGCTTCAACAGTTCGCTGGTCTGGAGGGTGTTAGCAAAGTTGTGACGCACCCCGAAGAGGTTGGCCAGGGCCAGGAGAAAACCGAAGATGACCAGCCATTTGAGGCGGCTGCCGTGGCGTCTTCCTATGCCGCACAAGTAGAGATAAATCGCGAACATCAGCCAGGTGGGCAGGGCCATCCAGATCTTGGTATCGCGCGCTTGTAGATATTCGCCCGGGGCACCGAATAACCAGATCAGCCCCATGCCCAGCCCCAGCGTGAAAACCGAAAAGCCAATGGCGGCAAAGCGGTAGGTGGCACTGGCGGACGTATCTAGCGCCGGCAGGTAGTTGTTGAGGCGGCCGCGCTTGAGAAAACGGACCTGTACCAGGTAGGTAATTGCGGTACAGAAAGCCAGGGCAAAGCCCACCAGGCCGAACATGCTGATGAACACGTGTACGCCCAGCCAGGGGTAGCGCAGCAGGATGGATTCGGCTTCTTCGAAACGGACCGGCATCAGCATTGGGTAGAGCAAGCCGAGCAAGGCCAGCGGCGACAACAGCAGCCCGAGGCTC
>CAXFTV010000620.1:0-7839 GCA_964005845.1 uncultured bacterium | reverse complement strand
TCGAGAATTGAATTCCCAGCGCTTGTGGATTTTTAGGAAGATTGAAGAGGCTTGGCTCGCAACTGCTATCGTCCAGTCCCTGGGAGATTCCCTGGACGGAGCCAGTCAGCCCTCCGCCGAGGCCCCCGAAATAAAAAAATTGCTAGATCGGGAAAAAGCTGGCTGGGAAGATGGTAGCCCGACATCTATCATTGGGCTCTTCGATGAAGAGTTTATTGGCTATGATGGTAAGGACAAACACCGCCCGGCCAGCTGGTCCATCCTCTTCAACAACGCCCTGGAAATGGAAAAGTGGCTCAATAAAAGACTGGGTAATACCCTCTATAAAATAAATCGCGAAATTCTCTACGCTACGGTGGGGGCAAATGGCCAGGAGGCACTGGCTGTAACCTCCGAACGCGTCTCCACCGCTTACGGAGAAATCGGTCCCGTCACCCACGAGCGTGATCGCTACGTCCTGTGGACTATGAGTCGGAGCAGTGGCTCCTGGAAGATCACGAATATGCTCTACAACCTCGGCCTGGACGACTGACCAGCCCATAGACCGCCAACTTAGGTCTTCATAGTAAAAGAATCTTTTAAGTTGGGGGACGAGCCCCTTCACCCAGCCGCGAAAATCTGCAGCCCTAAGGCAGCGCGATTCCCATCGCGGCTTCCCGATCCATCATAGCGGCCTGGCGTCCGAAAGGCGAAAGTGGACAAAATCCGTCCGGGGCTTGACGGTCATCTGGTTTCTCGGCGCCATGATGTGCTTGCTCGCCCTCAAGTTGCAGATGTCCACGGTCCCCGGAACCGAAGTGCAAGCCCTAAACTAGCAAGACTAAAGCGTCGATGATCCACTCTCTTTTCCGGCTTGTCCTGGCCCTGGCCCTGGCCGCCCTGGCTGCCCTGATCCTGCCCGCACGAGGGAATCTCGACGGCTGGAGCCTGTTCCCGCCGATCGCCGCCATTCTCGTTGCCGTATCTACCGGTCAGCTGATCGTGGGACTCGTCATCGCCATCCTCGGCGGTGCCCTGCTGAGCTTGCCCGCCTCTACCCCCCTGTACGCCCTGCCCTGGGAAGCCCTGCGACACGCAATGCTGGATTTTTTCTGGAATCCCCTGGTCAATTCTTTCCAGTTTTATATCCTTGGCTTTACCGCCTCCCTAATCGGCATGACCAGAATCGTCGCGCTGGCCGGAGGGACCCAGGGCATTGCCGAATTGCTGGTCAAAAGGGCGGCGGGGGCACGCTCCACCCGCCTGGCTACCTTTCTGATGGGACTGGCTATATTCTTCGACGACTATGCCAATACCATGGTGGTAGGTACGACCATGCGGCCCATCGCGGATCGCTTCGGAATTGCGCGGGAAAAACTTGCTTATTTGGTAGATTCGACGGCGGCACCGGTGGCGGGACTGGCCGTCGTCAGCACCTGGATCGGTTACGAGGTCGGACTTTTTGACGATGTAATGCGTCAGGTTGGAGAAGGCATATCCGGATACGAGCTCTTCTTTCGCGCTTTGCCCTTGCGCTTCTACTGTATCTTGACTCTGTGTTTCGTAGCCCTATCCACTATTCTGCAGCGCGACTTCGGCCCCATGCTGCGGGCCGAACAACGCGCTTCGCAACGCGGCCAGGTGCTGGCACCAGAAGCTCGGCCCATGAGTGGGAACGAAGGCGATCGAATCGATCCGCCCGCGGGCCTGCGAGCCCACTGGAGCACGGCGGCAGTACCGGTCGGAGTGGTCGTTTTCTCTGTTCTTCTAGGCATGCATCTGGATGTATGGACCCACGAGCAGGCCGACACCGCACGCCAGCAACACGGCCTTTTCAGCCGCTCCTACTGGATGGTCGTACTCTCCAATGCGGACAGTGCCAAGGTGATGTTTCTCGCTTCTTTGGCAGGATCTGCACTGGCATTTTTGCTTGCCTTGACACGTCGGGATTCAGCCACCGGCAAACGGTTTTTCAGCCCCTGGCAAATTTTTAAAGTATGGACCAGAGCCATTAGAAATTTCTATTATGCGCTGATTATTCTGGTCCTGGCCTGGGCCATCAAAGAAACCTGCACGGCAGTGGGCACTTCCGCCTATCTAATTGCATCCCTGTCCGACCTGCTGGCACCGGCGATACTGCCGGTCCTGGTATTTCTCCTGGCCGCCATCGTGGCATTTTCAATCGGCACCTCGTGGACAACCATGGCCCTTCTCCTGCCGACCATGCTCCCGCTGGCTTTTGAAATAGGAGGTTTGCCACTGGTGGTCGTGGCTGCGGCAGCCGTGCTGGACGGAGCCATATTTGGCGACCACTGCTCGCCGATCAGCGACACCACGGTGCTCTCCAGCATTGCCACCTCCTGCGATCACAGGGCCCACGTCCGCACCCAGATACCCTATGCTCTGGCAACTATGTCCACAGCTGCGCTCTTTGGCTATTTGGGCACGACCCTGTTCTATCCCTCCTTCGTCGGCCTGCTGGCCGGCCTTTCCGCCCTCATCCTGCTGCTCTTAGCGCTAGGACGCGATCCAGAAAAACCTGCGGCATAAAAACGACTGGCCCCGCCGGCGCCATCTACCAGCTGGCGGTGGTGCGATCGACGATTTCCTCAATTATCATATCCAGTGCCGCTGCCACTGCTTTATCGCGCCCCACTTCATCCGCCAGGCTTGCATCGTAGATTCCCCAACCTTCCAGCTCGTCCAATTGCAGTAGGTTTTCACCGTCTTCCGCCTTCTGCAGCTCCACGGCAGTCAATACCTTGAAACGGTACTGCTGGGTTTCCTCGGAAGCAGTGTAGGTAAAGGGCGCATCGTCCAGGGCGATGATGCGCAATAATAAAAGGGCATCTGCACTCTCCTCATCAACCACCCGCAACTGGCCGTCGCGGGTAAAAGCGTCTTCGATTCGCTCCGTCATCAACTCGGCAACACCAAACTCCGAGGTCTCATTTTCAGCCACGGGAATAGCGACGCTGCGAATCCCCCCGATCAGCCCGGATGAAGTGGAATAGTAGGCGCAACCTAAGAGCGGACACAAAAACCAGATGAGCACCCCCAACCGGTGCCTATTTTTATTGCCGGGCATCTGGGTGCATTTAGGCGTCAGGCCCCTCACCCTTCTTCCCCTCCTCTGCAGCTTCTTGGTGGGCCGGACCAGCAGCCTGGCTAGGCTTTTCATCGTCCGTTTCAGGAACTGCATTTTGCCCATCTTCCCGCCGCTCCACCGAGCGCGCCCCATCCCCCAAAGCTATGGGCTGGAGCTGGGGCCGCCCGCGCGAATCCCTGGAACTTATGTCCAGAGATTCGCGTTCCGCGTTCTGCTGGCCATATTGACCAAAGGAGTGTTGAACCATCATCGCGCTCAAAGTGCCCGGCCTGTCCTCTTCACTCACCAGGGCCGAACGCACTGTACACATCCGCTCTTGCACGTGATCAACCACTACCCGGGCTTTTACCATCTCCCACTTGCCCAGGGGTTCACCACTATCCGGATCCAGTATTTCCTGATATTCGGCAAAGATCACAAAGGTCATGCCCTCCCGTACTCCTTCGTGAAAGCCGACGTTCAACACCAGAGTGGTATCGTCAATCAATGCAGCTACTTTCCCGTTGATGATTTCCTGCATATCCCGCCTGTATTGAAAAGCCGGCCTACTGATTTTGCAGGCCGGCTGGAGTTTAAAAAAATTGTCGTGTGACTGAGGAGAGAAGAGTTCAGCCTTCTGAGCGCAACCAGCCGGCCACATTTTTGTCGCGCGGCTGAATATCCAGCAAAAAAAGTTCGGGATCGATATAACCCTTATAGCCCCCTCTGGCGCGATCCTGATAGCGCACCGAATAGTGAAGGTGGGGGCCTGTCGAACGGCCGGTGTTGCCCATAGTTCCGATCTGGTCCCCCCGCTTCACCCGGCCACCTTTTTTTACCAGCATCTTCTCTAGATGGCCATACTCGGTGCGATATATCCCTTCCTTCCTGTATTCTTCGCCGTTCTCGTCCTGGCTGACGATATCGTGCTCGATGACGATGACATTCCCCAGCCGGCGATCGCGATAGGCAAGCGTGACAATGCCATCCGCCGTGGCCAGAATCGGAGTGCCCTTACGGCCGGCAAAATCAATTCCCGTATGCTTTGCCCTCCGGCCCGTAAAGGGATCTGTGCGGTCACCGAAAGATGAAGATCTCCAGGCCCGCTCCCTGGGAAAGGGAAAAATGGTGGGAATGTGGCGCAGGCTATCGCCACTTGCCAGAAATTTTTTAGTGATGCGCCTGAAACTTTCTTCCTGATATTTGGCCTCCCGCTGCAAACGCTCAATTTTTACATTCAGCTTTTCCAGCATCTTGCGCTTGGCCGGGGGCAGTGTAGAAGAACCGAGATCGGGCAAGATCTCCGCTCCTCCGACCCCGGGAAAGCGCTCCTCTTCAGCAAGCGGTTCCATCTCGTGCCAGGCCCTCAGCTTTTCATCCACCTCTTCTAGATCTTCCATGGTTTCACCCAGTTGCGCGACGAGCTTTTTGGTCACGTCTACCCTGCCCAGCAATTCTGCATTTTCCAAGCGCAGCAAATCGAGGGCATACTGCTGATCCTCGCGCTGATAATACCCAAGGGTATAGTAGGTGGAGGCGCCAATAAAAGCCAGACACAAAAAACCGGCGATCCAGGGGACCAGGTGGGAAAAATGGTATTCTCTCACCTGGTCGTTTTTAGATGGTATGACGATGAAGGTTATTCGCTTTTTGGACATGCCCTAATAGTACTCCTCTACTCCCTCTCCGGGATCACCGATTTAAACTTCACGCGTCCCAAGGCAACCATAAATCCAAGGCCCAAAGGGGCTGTTCCAAAGCACAAAAGACCCGTCCCAAGTTGCCGCAAAAAGGTGCAAATAAACCCTGCGAATTTACTCAATGCCTTTGCAAATGTCAAGATCCTCTTCCATCCCGCTCTTCATCCCTGCCAACGGACCCGACCTTCTCGTATTTTATATCGGCAGGACCCCGATTTTCCTTCCATCCCCCTCGTAAAAATATCCTATTGACGCCGAACCCCCCATACTATTATATTGGGCGGCACAATTTCCTTCTCGAGATTAGACCGTTTTACTGAGGAAATAATGAATGTTTAAAATATTCAGACAAATTTGCCTGATCATACTCCTGGCGAGTACGCCGCTGATGGCCAAGCAAGTTGCACTCAGAACGGAATTCAACGAAATCCTGTGGGCCACGGCACAGAATATTCATCACTATTATATTGATAAGGTCTCTCCCGACACCTTGATGTCGGCCGGGGTCAGGGGCATGTTTAGAGCTCTGGATGACCACTCCGACTATACTCTGGACTTGGGTGCCCCCTTCCCCCCCCAGGCGGATTCAAGAATATACAATGCCCAATTAAAAAGGAATTTCACCCTCTTCCAGCGTATTGCCCGAGCCATTGACGACAGTGCTCTCTACACCGTAAGGGCCGATACTCTGGTCCGTTTCGGCATTGCCGGCATGCTGGACGCCCTCGACCCCTACAGCGTTTTCATGGAAAAGCGCAACCTGGACAATTTCAATATCCATACCAAAGGCCACTATGGCGGTCTGGGGTTTCGCATCCAGCAGGTCTACCCCGACAGCGCTATCGCGGTTTGGGCCCTGTTGCACGAAAATACGCCGGCCGCACGGGCCGGGATCAAGTCCGGCGATCTCATTGTAGCCATTGACGACAGCACAACCAAGCACATGGACGTCGGCGATGCCGCCGATTTGATGCGCGGCGAACCCGATACACCCGTGACCCTAACACTGAAACGCGCTGGCACGCCCGATGTTTTCAAGAAGGTCATCATCCGCAAAAAAGTTCAGATGCAGAGCGTTTCCTACCAAACCCTTTTTCCAGACTCTACCGGCTATATCAAACTGACGGGATTTCAGCTTAAAAAAAGCAGCAAGGAAGTGCGTCAAGCACTGCTGGAATTAAAAGATCAGGGTATGCAACGCCTGATCTTCGACCTGCGCGGCAATGGCGGCGGCTATCTCCAGGAAGCGGTAAAAATTGCCGATCTCTTCCTGCCCAAAGATAGAGTTGTCGTCTATACTGCCGGGCGTGCATTTCAGGACACAGCGTGGTATAAAACAGAAGAGGATGCTCTGATCGGGGATGCTCCAATGATCGTCCTGGTCGACCAGGGATCGGCAAGCGCCTCGGAAATCGTCTCCGGCGCCATTCAGGACTGGGATCGGGGCTTGATCCTGGGCATGCCCACCGTCGGCAAAGGTTCTGTTCAGCAGACTATATCCATTGCCGACAAGGCCGAACTGAAACTGACCATGGCTGCCTACTTTACTCCCAGTGGGCGCTCCATTGACAAACGCATGCGCAAAGACTCAACCCTAGTGGGTAACCTCGACAAAGTCTACCGCACTCAGACCCTGGGCCGCATCGTGCATGGCGGCGGCGGCATCACGCCCGATATTCACATGGAAGGGCGAGAATCTACCTCCCTTTATAACCAGCTCCGGGGATGGCGCACTAGGGATCCTAAATTTTTCCATTTTTCGCGCCAGCAGCCGGCCTGGTATCCAGATATAACCCCTGCTTTTCGCGCCGACCGGAAGACTCTGGGAAAATTCCGCAAATTTGTCCAGCAAAAAAATTTCGACTACATCAGCGAAGCCGAAGCCCATTTGGAAAAACTGGAAGAAATCGCCCAGAAAGATGACTACAAAAAAATAGAAAAGACGGTCAACAAGTTGAAAAAGGACATCGACAAAATCGAAGAACAGCACTGGAAGGACAACAGAGAATTGATTTTGTGGAAACTAACCTACGACCTTCTGGAAAAATCAAATGGCCTCAAAGCGGCCTATGCCTACGATGCCACAGTAGACCCGGTTTTGAACCGCGCCCGATCCATTCTCACCGATCCGCAAGCTTATGAAAAATGGTTCCTTGAAGCCGAAATTGGCCTGCGAGAAAAACAATCTACCGAAGATCGCCCCTGATATAGGGCCAAAACCGGCGCGATACACAGCTGCAATTCCACATACAAACACGCTATCGAGACGCCCAAATCGCACCCAATCCTTGACCACTCATTAATGAAGCTCTGGAAATTTCCCTTATTCTATTCGACAAAATCGCCCGCCATCCACGGCCTCGAAATCACCTAAATAGCTGGCGAGATAAGAGGCAATAGCAACCAGGCCGAATGGCGGGACTTGATAATAAATGCTGCAACTAGTAAATTAAAACATTAAAATTCCAATGGGGAGTTCAGCCCCTCCAAAGCGGCAAGTCTATCTCAACCTTCTTTGTAAAAAACCTTGACATTATGGCCAGATCCCAACCTAGAAAACGCTTGCCCCGCTGGTTAAAAGCGAAGGCACCTGGCAGTCCCAACTACATTGAATTAAAGCGTTTATCTAAAGAATTAAAGCTTAACACAGTATGCGAAAGTGCCAACTGTCCAAATATTGGGGAGTGCTGGGATAAGCGCACTGCTACATTCATGATTCTCGGCGATGTCTGTACTCGAAGTTGCGGTTTTTGCGCCATCAAAACCGGCCGTCCACAGACGCTGGACGCGGAAGAACCTGGGCGTGTAGCCGCTGCCATCGCCCGGTTGGAATTGCGCCATGCGGTAATCACCTCGGTCAATCGCGATGAATTGCCGGACGGTGGCGCCTGGATCTTTGCGCGCACCCTGGAAGAAATCCACCGGATCTGTCCCGAGACTACGGTAGAAGTCCTCATCCCCGATTTCCAGGGCGACTGGCAGGCTCTGGGAACCGTCCTGGATGCTGGCCCCGACATCCTCAACCACAATATCGAAACCGTGCCGCGACTCTATCCAAAGATGCGGCCCCAG
>CAXFTV010000619.1:0-4667 GCA_964005845.1 uncultured bacterium | reverse complement strand
GTCAGATCATGGTAGATACCCTCGGGGAACGCGAAGGCGCTCGAATCATTGAAGACGCCATGGTTTCTACTCTGAGCAAGTTGAAGGGATTGGGTGCCGGGCAGATGGGATATTCTACCTCTGAAGTAGGGGATATGGTAGCGCAGGCCGTGGCGGATGCATAAGCTCAGCGGGTAACCTATGTCCGATGCCATCCAGATCTATGATTCCACCTTGCGCGATGGGGCCCAGGCCGAGGGTATTGCCTATTCCCTCGAGGATAAATTGCTGATTGCCCGGCGGCTGGACGAACTCGGCGTCCACTATATCGAAGGGGGCTGGCCCAATCCCACTAATCCGAAGGATCTGGCCTTTTTTCAAGAGGTCGTAAAACTGGATCTGAATGCCCGGGTCACGGCCTTTGGCAGCACCCGCCGTCCCCAGCGGCGGCCGGAGGAAGACGAGATCCTCGCTACTCTGCTCAAGGCCGGGACGCGGAGCATTGCGCTTTTTGGCAAGAGCTGGACCCTGCACGTGGAAGAAGTTCTCAGAACTACCCTGCCGCAGAATCTCGAGATGATCGAAGATTCCGTCGCCTTTCTGGTAGAAAACGGTCGCGAGGTAGTCTACGATGCAGAGCACTTTTTCGACGGCTACAAAGCCGATTCGGCCTATGCCATTGAAACCTTGCTGGCGGCCCAGCGCGGTGGAGCACAGATTCTGGTGCTGTGCGATACCAACGGCGGTGTGCTACCGGGCGAGTTGAGCCGCATCGTCGAAAGTACCCGGGGAAAGATCCAGCTGCCTTTCGGCATCCACGCGCACAATGATTCCGGCGTGGGCGTGGCCAATAGCATCCTGGCCGTGGAACTGGGCGCGGTGCAGGTCCAGGGTACCTTCAATGGCTATGGGGAGCGCTGCGGCAACGCCAATTTGTGCTCGATTATTCCCTCCCTCGAACTGAAGCTCAACAAGTGTACCATAGGCCGTGAAAAACTGGCACAGCTGATGGGATTTTCGCGCTTTCTGAGTGAGGTCGCCAACGTAGCTCACGATCACCGCCAGGCCTATGTGGGCGAGAGTGCCTTTGCCCATAAGGGCGGCGCCCACGTGGATGGGGTGATGAAAGTGGCGCACTCCTTTGAGCACGTCGAGCCGGAGTGCATCGGCAACGAGCGTCGCTTTCTGGTCTCGGACCAGTCCGGCGGTGGCACCATGGTCAGCAAGTTGAGCCGCTTCTGCCCGGGTATCGATAAAAAGGATCCGCTTGTGGGCCAGGTACTGGACCAGGTCAAGCAAAAGGAGCACCAGGGCTACCAGTACGAGGCGGCTGAAGGTTCTTTCGAGTTGCTGGCACGCCGAGCCATGGGGACCTACGAGGACCTTTTCAAGTTACTGGATTTTCGCACCATTATCCGCAAGTCCGGACAGGCAGCCGAAGAGGCGGCCGAGGCCATCGTCAAGGTCGAGATAGACGGTCGGATCTATCACACCGTGGCCGAGGGAGATGGTCCGGTAAATGCTCTGGATCGGGCTTTGCGCAAAGCTCTCGAACAGGTCTTTCCTAGTATCCGCCAGGTCCACCTCGAGGATTACAAGGTGCGGGTGCTCTCCAGCAGTGATGGCACTGCGGCTCAGGTGCGGGTACTGATCGAGTCCGCCGATGGCCGCGATGTTTGGGGCACGGTCGGCGTATCTGAAAATATCATCGAGGCCAGCTGGATCGCCCTGGCCGACAGTCTGCACTTCAAGCTCATGAAAGACGCCGTCCAGGTAGTCGAGGCACAGGAAGAAGTGATATAGCAAAGGAGAGCGTTTTGCAAGTACTGGAAGATGGTGGTATCTCCTCGCCACGGGGTTTTCGGGCCGCCGGCATTCACGCCGGAGTCAAAGTCGATTCAACTAAAAAAGACCTGGCTCTGGTCTACTCTCTAGTGCCCGCTAGCGCCGCGGCGGTTTACACCACCAACCGGGTGCAGGCCGCGCCAATACATATCGATCGCGAGCACTTGCGGGATGGGCGGGCGCAGGCCGTGGTGCTAAATAGCGGTAATGCCAATGCCTGCACTGGCGCGCGCGGGTTGGCGGATGGGCGTCGCATGTGCGCTCGTACTGCGGCGTTACTGGACCTGGAGCCCGTGGATGTGCTGGTGTGTTCCACCGGGGTCATCGGTGTGGAATTGCCCATGCAAGTGATCGACGCCGCCCTTCCCCAGGTCGCAGAGGCGCTTTCCGAGGAAGGGGGGCAGGCGGCGGCTGAAGCCATTATGACCACGGATACCGTGGCCAAGAGCTTCGCCGTAGAGGTAGAACTGGAAGGGCGTTCCGTGCGCATTGGCGGGATGGCCAAAGGTGCTGGTATGATCGCGCCTAATATGGCTACTATGTTATCTGTGATCAGTACGGATGCGGAGGTGGAGGCCGGGCTCTTGCAGGATTTGTTAGGCCGGGCGGTACAGCGGTCTTTCAATTGCATTACAGTCGATGGGGATATGAGCACCAACGACACTGTTATTGTCCTGGCCAATGGAGCCGCGGGGGGACCGCGACTCGAAAAAGATGGGTCTGGAGTCGAGTTGTTTTACGCGGCCCTCGAAAAAGTGTGCCGCCAGCTGGCGCGTGCGATTGCGCGCGATGGCGAGGGGGCCACCAAGCTGGTGAGTATCAGGGTGCAGGGCGCCGCCGATGCGGGCGCAGCACGTCGGGTGGGGCTGGCCGTGGCCAATTCCAATCTGGTCAAGACTGCAGTATTCGGGTGCGATCCCAACTGGGGGCGGATTCTTTGTGCCGTCGGTTATTCCGGTGTGGAAATCGATCCGGACAAGGTGCGGGTAGAGCTCTGCGGCACGGCGATTTACAACAGTGGAGCCGGCGTCGATTTCGAACAGGAAAAATTGATCGAGGCGATGCGCGAAGAGGATATCCCGATTGTGATAGAGCTGGCTCAGGGCCATGCGGAGGCGGAGGTCTTCACTTGTGATTTTAGCTATGATTACGTGCGCATAAATGCAGAGTACACCACTTAAAAAGGAAACAAAGGCAAACCTTATGGTCCTGTCAAAAAATGTCCAGCAGATGGAATCTTCGGTAACTATGGCGATCTCGGCCAAGGCCGCGGCCATGCGGCGCGAAGGTATTGACGTGATCTCGTTGTCGGCTGGCGAACCCGACTTCGACACGCCCCGCAACATCAAGGACGCGGGTATTCGCGCCATTGAGGAAGGCATTACCAAATACGTCGTGCCGGGCACCGGATTTGTGGAGTTGAGGGAAGCTATCTGCCGCAAGTTTAGCGAGGATAACGGGGTCGGATATGAACCCGGGCAGATCGTTGTCAACAACGGTGCTAAGCACTCCCTTTTCCTCGCGGTTGCAGCGCTGCTCAATCCGGATGACGAGGCCATTATTCCAACGCCCTATTGGGTCACCTACAGCGAATTGCCGCGGCTGGTGGGCGCCCGTCCCGTGATCGTGCAGACGCAGGCTGCAAACGGGCTCAAACTGACGGCCGAAGAATTTCGTCAGGCCATCACTCCCAAGTCGAAGATGCTCTTTCTAAATACGCCCTCAAATCCGAGTGGTTGTATTTATTCTCGCGCGGAACTGCAAGCCCTGGCCGAGGTGGCAGTAGAGTACGGCATTTATGTCCTGAGCGATGAGATTTATGAAAAATTGATCTATGGAGAGGCCGAGCATCACTGCATAGCCGCCCTGGGAGACGAGATCAAGGAGCTCTCTCTCATTGTCAACGGGGTTTCCAAGGCCTATTCGATGACGGGCTGGCGCATCGGTTACACTGCCGCTTCACAGGAGGTTGCCGACGGACTGTTTAAAGTGCAGAGCCAGGAGGTTTCACATCCCTCATCGATTTCGCAGATAGCCGCAATTGAGGCGCTGAACGGTCCCCAGGACGCCGTCGCCGAGATGAGGGTGGCTTTTGACGAGCGGCGCTGCTACATGGTAGAGCGGCTCAATGCCATCGAGGGCGTTGAGTGCGTCCTGCCACAGGGGGCCTTCTATGCCTACCCGGACGTTTCGGCCTATTATGGCCGCACGGTCGATGGGCGAGAGATCGCTGATTCGGTAAGTCTATGCGAGTATCTCCTCGAAGAGGGGCGCGTCGCCTGTGTGCCAGGGGCCGGTTTCGGCACGCATGAGCACATGCGGCTTTCGTATGCTACGGCGCTGGAGAATATTGAAAAAGCCATGGATCGTTTGAGCGATGCCATGGGGCGGCTCGAATAGCGAATAATATTTGGTCAGTTGGTGTCTGCAAATGCAGGTGGGGAGTCCGAAGCTAAAGGGCAAGTTCATGAATGAAGAAAAAACATTTCACCTCGATTTTGAGCGACCGATTGTCGAACTGGAGCGCAAGATTGAGGAAATGCAAAACCAGGCCAAAGTCGATGGCCTGGATCTGAGCGGAGAATTGCAGAATCTGGAGGGCAAGGTCGAAAAACTGCGCCAGGAGATCTATACCAAGCTTACTCCCTGGCAACGGGTCCAGATCTCCCGCCATCCGCAACGTCCCTATGCCCTCGATTACATAGAGAGATGCCTGACGGATTTCACGGAACTTCACGGCGATCGGGTTTTTGGAGACGATCCGGCTATTGTCGGCGGTCCGGCGCGCTTAGATGGAGAGCCGCTTATGGTTATCGGCATGCAGAGCGGCCGCAATTTGGAGC
>CAXFTV010000618.1:0-7410 GCA_964005845.1 uncultured bacterium | reverse complement strand
TACAGCGCCGTAGACGACAACGGCATTGCCCTGCTGCAGTTTCGCAGCGGCTGCCTGGCCACGGTCGAAGCCTCCTGGATCCAGACCGGGGGACTCAGCGGCCTGGAGGTCGTGGGCAGCAAAGCCACTCTCTTCAACCATCCCCAGGATGGCTATATCACCGTCGCTCCGGGCCAGGATGCGCACCCCCTGGCCGAGGGCACCGCCAAACCCACCTGCGTCGACCGTCTGGTGGCCGCTATACAGGGCGATCTCAGCGCCGCCGAACTGGAAGCCGATTTGCTCTGTGCAGCCGACGCCGTAGCTATTATCGAGGCCTGTTACCAGTCCAACCAGACCGGTGCCTGGACCGCTGTAGAAACGCTGGATTAAACGCCTCCATAAAGGAGAATACAATGACCGAGTTGAAGTGGGGTATCCTCGGCCTGGGCAGTATCGCCCGCACCTTTGCCCGGGGCCTGGCCGGATCGCAGAGCGGCAGACTGGTAGCCGTGGGCAGCCGGACACGGGAATCGGCCGACCGCTTTGGAACCGAGTTCGAAATCGACAAGCGCTACCCCTCGTACGAGCAGTTGCTCGCAGATAGAGAGGTCGAAGCGGTGTACGTGGCGACGCCGCACCCACTCCACCCCGAGTGGGTATTCCAGGCGGCCGCTGCCGGCAAGCACATCCTCTGCGAAAAACCGCTGGCCATCAACCAGGCCCAGGCCATGGCCATGATCGACGCCGCCGTGCGGCACGACGTCTTTCTCATGGAGGCGTTCATGTACCGCTGCCACCCGCAGACGCAAAAACTGGTCGACCTGGTCCGCGACGGCGCCGTGGGCCAGGTGCGGGCCATGCAGGGCAGCTTTGCTTTCAATGCCGGCTTCAACCCGGAGGGCCGCCTGTTCTCGCAGGCGCTGGGCGGCGGCGGCATTCTGGACGTGGGCTGTTACCCGGTATCGATGGCGCGCCTGATCGCCGGCACGGCCCTCGGCAGCGACTTTGCCGAACCAGAAGAAGTGCACGCGGTCGGTCATCTGTGCCCCACCGGCGTGGACGGCTGGACCTTCGCCGCGCTCAAATTTGCCGACGATATCATCGCGCAGGTCGGCACCGGGGTGCAGGTGAGCCTGGACAACACCTTCACCATCTTCGGCAGCGAGGGCAAAATTGTGGTTCCCTCGCCGTGGCTTCCCGCACGCGAAGGCGGCCAGACCACCATCCAGCTCTTCGGAAGCGGCCAGGCAGCTGAAGAAATCGAGGTCACCTGCTCGACGCCGCTCTACGGCGTCGAGGCCGACACAGTGGCACGCTACATCGACGCGCGCCAGGCCCCCTCGCCGGCCATGTCCTGGGCCGACACCCTGGGAAATATGGCGACCCTCGACCGCTGGCGCGCCGCCATTGGCTGCGAATTCGACGCGGAAAAACCCGCCCATCAAAGGCGCCCGGCCCACGGCCGGCCGCTGACGCGCCGCCCCGACCACAACATGCGCTATGCGGCGATTCCCGGCGTCGACAAAAAGGTATCGCGGCTAGTGCTGGGGTGCGACAACCAGACCAGTATGCCGCACGCCGCAGCGATGTTCGATGGCTTTTTCGAGGCCGGCGGCAACACCTTTGACACCGCCTATATCTACGGCGGCGGGCAGCAGGAGCAACTCCTGGGCTGGTGGATCAAAAACCGCGGCATCCGCGACCAGGTGGTCCTCATCTCCAAAGGCGCGCATTCGCCCAACTGCTATCCCGACAAAATCACCAGCCAGCTGCACCAAAGCCTGGAGCGGCTGCAGACCGAGCGCGCCGATATCTACTTCATGCACCGCGACAATCCGGAAGTGCCGGTGGGCGAGTTCGTCGACGTCCTCTGCGCGCACCAGGAGGCCGGCCGCATCGGCGCCTTTGGCGGCTCCAACTGGTCGATCGAACGCGTGCGCGAGGCCAACGCCTACGCCGCGCGCACGGGTAAAACCGGTTTTGCAGCCCTGAGCAACAATTTCAGTCTGGCGCGGATGGTGGAGCCCGTGTGGGGCGGCTGCCTGGCCGCTTCGGACCCCACCTATCGGAGTTTTCTCGCAGAAAATCAGTTGTGCCTGCTGCCCTGGTCGAGTCAGGCGCGGGGGTTTTTCCTCGGCCGCGCCCACCCGGAAGAGCGTTCCAATGAGGAACTGGTGCGCTGCTGGTACAGCGACGACAACTTTCAGCGTCTGGAACGGGTGTACGAGATGGCGCGGGAGCGCGGCGTGCTGCCGATCAACATTGCCCTGGCCTACGTGCTCTGTCAGCCATTTCCGACCTTTCCGCTGATCGGCCCGCGCACGCTGGAGGAATTGCGCACCAGTCTGCCGGCGCTGGACCTGCAGTTGAGCCCGGAGGAGCTGCGGTGGCTGAATCTGGAAGATTAGGACGGCCGGGCAGGTGTTCCCGGCGGCGGGGCCGCCGCGGAGATACTATCTCACAACGCGCTAGCCCTTGAGCGCCCCCACCGTCATCCCGCGCGAAATCCGCTCCTGCAAAAAAATAAACGCTACAATCGTGGGCAAAAGCATGATCACAAAACCGGCAAAAAGCCCGGTAAAATCCGCCGCGTATTCCTGCACCACCTGCAGATTGTAAAGCCCCAGCGGAATCGTCATCTTATCCGTTTCGTTGATCAGCATCAGCGCCAGCAGATATTCGTTCCACACCCCGAGAAAATTAAAGATCGTCACCGTGGTCACCCCCGGCGCCGCCAGCGGCAGCATGACGTGCCAGAATACCCCGTACTCCGAGGCGCCGTCCAGCACCGCCGCTTCTTCGAGGGCCGTGGGAATAGACTTGAAGAAACCCGTCAGCACAAATACCGTAAAGGGTAGGGATACGGCCACGTAAACCATAGTCAGACCGACCAGCGAATCGAGCAGACCCAGGTCGTTAAACATCAGATAGAGGGGCACCGTTATCAGTTGCAGCGGAATGGCGCTGCCGAGAATAAAGGCGCCCAGAATCAGGCGATTGCCGGCAAAGCGGAAGCGCGCCAGGACATAGGCGGCCATGGAGCCGACCAGGTTGATAAGCAGGACCGACGCCGTACTGACCAGGGCGCTGTTCAAAAGGAAATTGCCCATTTTTGAACGCGTCCAGGCGCGGACGTAATTTTCCCACTGCAGCACTTCCGGCAGGCCCCAGATGCTCTTGATGGTGAACAGCTCCCGGTTGCTCTTCAGCGAAGTCAGCACCACCCAGGTGAAACCGAAGAGGGTTATGGCGGTCCACAGGATGAGCACGCCATAGAGCAGCAAGCGGACCGAAGCGCGCCCGAGTTGGCTTTGCCAAAAGGCCAAAGTTGATTTCAAGGGACTCATGCTCAGTACTCGATGGCTTCCCTGCGGCTGAGGCGAAAAAAGAGCAGCGAGACGCAAAAGACCACGACGAAGAGCAACACCGCGATGGCGGTGCCGTAGCCCATGCGAAATACCGTACTCTGGGCCGGCAGGGCCTGCTGCATCATATAAGTGGCGATAGTGTGCGTGCTGTTGGCCGGTTGCCCTTTGGTCAGGGCCCAGACTTCGCCGAAAATTTTGAGCGCGGAGATCATCCAGTAAATCATCCCGATGACCAGGACATCGCGCAGCAGCGGCAGCGTGACCCGCCAGAAAACCTGCCACTCGCCAGCTCCGTCTATGCGGGCGGCGGCATAGAGATCGGGCGGAATGCCCTCGACTCCGGCGATCAGCAACACCATGTAAAAGCCGATGACATACCAGACTACCATGAAGACTATGGCGGCCATGGCCAGGCCGCGACTGCCGAGCCAGACCTGGGCCAGTTCCTCCAGCCCGGCCGAGCGCAGGAAGATATTGAGCATGCCGAAACGCGGCTGCAAAATGAATATCCACAACAGGGCGACGCCGATTGGATTGATGATGTGGGGCAGAAAAATCGAAGTTTTGAAAAAAGTGCGCCCCCTGGTGCGCGGATTGCTCAGCGCCACGGCAAAGAACAGGGCCAGCGCGAACAGGAGCACGCCGCCGCCGATCATGATGATCAGATTGTTGGAAAACGCCATGTGGACCCACTGATCGCGCAGGGCTTCTTTGAAATTGTCCAGGCCCACAAAGGTGGAGTTTTCGAAGCCGAAACCGCTCCAGCGATAAAGGCTGATGCGAAAGGCATTGAAGGTGGGATAGAGCAGAAAAACGCCGTAGAATAATACCGCCGGGGCCAGGAAAATCCAGATGATTCCAGAGGGGCGGCGGCGGCCACCGCGAGTGGATTCCGCGCTGCTCATTTTAAGGCTGCGTCTGGCGCATGGCATAGAAGGCGTCGTGTTCCTCCTGCAGGCGCGCGACAAACTGTTCCGGGGTGAGCTGGTTCAGCAGCAGCTGGTCGTTGAGCGGGAAAAAGACTTTCTGTAACCACTCGGCGGCATCGGCGTCCAGCCCGGCGGCAAAACGCATACTGTTTTTGCCTTCGAGCAAGGCCTGGATGCCCTCGACCCCGGTGGGCAGGGGCACCCCTCTGACAGCGGGGGGCATGGCGCCGTTTTTGACGTTCTCCCCCTGCATCTCACGGCTGGTTAGAAATTTGAGGAAGTGGATGGCCCCCTCGGCACGGGCCGCCTGGGTGGGAATGAACCAGCCATTGTATTTGATCTCGGCTACCTCGGCATTGCCGCTGGCGCCGGCTATCCGGGGAACCGGAAAGATATCCATGACAAAATCTTCGGCCTTGGCATCGAACAACTCGCTGGGCAGCCAGGTCGGCATGAAGATCATCGCCGCCCCGCCGTTGGCCCAGTCGATCTGGCCCACGGGCCACTGGTTGCCCTCCCAGCCCGGGACGTAATAGCGGCTGAATAATTTCTGGGCCATCCCGGCGGCCTGGAGAAAACCGGGGTTGCCACTCCACGCCGTGCCTTCTCTTGCCATCGCGGCATCGTAGAGCACATCGTTGCCCAGCAGGCGCGTGATGAGATAGAAATGGGGGCGCGCGTTATAGGCATTGAAATTGTCGGCCGCAAAACAGGGAATTTCCAGCCCGCTCTGGATTTCTTCGCACAGGGCAAACAGTTCGTCCCAGGTAGCGGGAATCTGATAGCCGTTTTTCTCGAAGAGCCCTTTATTATAATAGATACCGGAAACGTGGCTCGACCAGGGAATGCCGTAGTAGTGAGCCCCCCGGGCGCCGTCTTCGACAAAGCTGTTCTGCAATACGCCGGGCCAGAACGTTTCGCGCCAGGCCGCATCGCCTTCGTAATTCTTGCCCGCCAGGTACTGGTCCAGCGGCAAAATTACGTTTTCGCGCGCCAGGATGGTCAGGTCCGAATCGGCGGTGAGTGCCGCATCGGGCGGGTTGCCGGCGTTGATCCGCGCCCTGATTTTCTGCATCGATTCGCTGCCACCCCAGGTCCATTTGATGGCGTACTGGGGGTTTTCGCGCTCGAAGCGCTTGCCCTGCTCGACCAGATGGGGCTGAATGGCGACGCCCTCGGAATAGAAGTGAAAAATATCGAGCTGGGTGACGTTGGGATCCAGAACCTGGCTCTGTTCGGCAGAACCACACGACAGCAGGATGGCACTGGCCAGAACTGACAGGATTGTTTTTATCGTTTGGCTCATAAGGTCTCCTCGGTAGCAGAAAAATAAGGCATTGGGAAGCAGAGGCAAATGAATAATGAAAAATTGATGAAAGGAAAACCATAATGAATCTATATTGGGGTGACTTGCACAACCACTGCGCCATCAGCTACGGCTACGGCAGTCTGGAACGAGCCTTCCGGCTCGGCCGAGACCACCTGGATTTCTGCTCGGTAGTGGGACACGCCACCTGGCACGACATGCCCACGGACCCTTCGCGCTACGGCTTTTCCATAGACTACCACACCCAGGGTTTTGCGCGCCTCAAACACAACTGGAAAACCATGCAGGAAACTGTGGCATGCTATGATGAGCCGGGGCGCTTCGCAACCCTGCTGAGTTACGAGTGGCACTCATGCGCCTACGGCGACCACAACGTCTACTTCCTGGAGCCGGACGGCGAAATTGTCGAACGCGATAACCTCGATGCGCTCGCCCAGGGCCTGGAAGACCGCCAGACCATGATAATACCCCACCACATCGGCTATGGGCAGGGCTACCGAGGCATCAACTGGGAATACTTTGATCCTGGACGCTCGCCCGTGATCGAAATACTTTCCGGGCACGGCGGCTCGGAACGCGACGGTGGCCCCTTTCCCATGTACCACACCATGGGGCCGCGCAGTTACGCCGGCACCGTGGCTTATGGCCTGGCGGCAGGACACCGTTTCGGCTTTGTTGGTGGCACTGACCACCACGGTGGCTACCCCGGGCACTACGGTGAGGGACGGACCGCCCTCTACGCCCCCGAGCTCAGCCGCCAGGCCGTGTGGGAAGCACTGTGGGCGCGCCGCTGCTACGCGGTGAGTGGCGATCGCATCGCCTTGGATTTTCGCGTTGACGGAGCCTGTATGGGTGCGGAGATCAGGGGCAAGAGCAAGCGGGAAATCACACTCGAAGTACGCGGCTGCGACGCCCTGGACCGGATCGAGGTGGTGAAGAACAACCGGCCGCTGCGCCGACTTTTTGGTCCACCACCGCCGCAGAGGATACCGGAGCGGCTACGCGCCAAGGTGCGGGTCGAATGGGGCTGGGGCAGCAAAGACGAATCAGTGCGCTGGGACGGCCGGGTGCAGCTCTCGGAGGGGGAGATTCTGGGCGTTGAGCCCTGCTTTACGGGCGACCCCGTACTGGCGCCAAGTGCCGATGGTGGTGGCGTCGCCTCAGATGATGATCCCCTGCACGGCATTACCGTGGCAGAGACGCAACAGGTCGCCTGGTTCTCCAGTACCACAGGCAATCTGCATCCCTATCTGCGCTGCACCTGCGCCTTGATTCTGGAGTTGGAGGTACCCCGAGGCGCATACCTGAACTTTGAAGTAAACGACCACCGCTTCAAATACACCCTGGAGGAATTACTGCAGGGCTCGCGCAGCCTCTACATGCGCGGACTGGTTTCAGAAGCAATCCTGGTCCACCGCGCCATCCTCGAAGAACAGCTGATCGCCTCACTGCGATTTGAGGACGACAGCCCACTGCAGGAGACGGATTTCTACTACGCACGAGTGGCCCAGGAAAACAACCAGTGGGCCTGGAGCAGCCCCATCTGGGTAGAAGGTTAGAAGCCTTGTTATAGTTAGGTAGGCCCCCCCAATATATTTCTGTAGGGCGGAGCGAGTGGACCCGCATCGCGAATTCGACATCCCCGGAACCGCAGGATGCGGCACGAGCATTCAAGTGCTGCCACGCGCTAGGGGCCCGCACGGCAAAGCCGGCGATCGGTATCTCCACTCGCTTTCGGCGGCGCTCGCATACAGCTATCGGCCAACGCCACGCAGATTTTCGCAGATGATGTTTTCCACCCGCC